>JAFUWM010000189.1 GCA_017483425.1 Lachnospiraceae bacterium
GAAGCCGGTGCCGCATCGGGATAATTATTAACGGTCCTCGCCATATCGAGAAGACTGTCCGCGTCTATTTTCATTCCCTGCTCCATCATTGACTTCACCATCTCAGAGGTTCTCGCGTCATAAGGAAGCCCTGCTTCTCCAAGCGCTTTCGCGACCTGATTCTCTCCGGTCAGATTGGCATACAGGGGTGTAAGCTGTACCTTGCCCCCCGCGTTTGATGTCACCTCAAAGGACATGGTCTGTCCCACCTGAAGCTTCATCATAGCCGAGAGCTTTGCCGATATCTGGCTCTTGTCTGACAATAAAAGCTGCAGCGACTGCCCTGTCAGGTCGGTTATCTTTCCCGTAAAGACATCCCCGACATTCATGTCGGATATCTGGCGGGCAAGCGTAGCTCCCAGTCTCGGAGCAGCGGTTTGCTGCGTCTGTGAGGTGTCTGTGACCTGATTGTTGTTTAATAGATTTGAATTAACCCTGATATTCATTTATTTCATACGTAATCGTGAATAAAGCTTCTCCTGTGTATAGGCGTTGCGCCGAGCTTCTTAAGCGCCTCTCTGTGCTCCGCCGTACCGTACCCCATATTCCTCTCAAAGCCGTACCCCGGATACATACCGGCATAATCCGCCATGACACGGTCTCTTGTCACCTTTGCGACTATTGATGCCGCAGCTATGGACACGGATTTTGCGTCTCCCTGTACTATGGACTCCTGCGGGATATCCACATCCGGTATATGCACAGCGTCCACAAGTATTATATCGGGTCTTATGTCCAATTTGGCTATAGCCTCTTTCATCGCTTCGAGGGTCGCCTGCAGTATGTTTATCTCGTCTATTCTCTCAGGCTCCACCCTTGCAACGGCGTAAGCTACAGCCTTTTCGCATATTTCATCATAAAGCATATCCCTCTTTTTGGGCGAAAGCTTTTTTGAATCATTAAGGTACAGTATCTCGCAGTCCTTTGGCAGTATCACGGCGCCAGCCATGACAGGCCCCGCAAAGGGACCTCTTCCCACCTCGTCTATGCCGCAGATATACCGGACATCTTTATATTTCCTCTCATATTCCGACATCGCATACAGGCGATCACGCTCTTTCTCAAGCTTTTCCTTTGCCTTTGCTTCCTTCTCT
The DNA here is from genome assembly GCA_017483425.1 of Lachnospiraceae bacterium. Lineage (GTDB taxonomy): Bacteria > Bacillota > Clostridia > Lachnospirales > Lachnospiraceae > NK4A144. Next base: position 1,134 of record JAFUWM010000189.1, read on the forward strand.
TCTTTCGTCACTTTACTTTCCCCATTTTATTTAACGGTGTGAGCCTCATTATGACCCTTCCCCTGATATTCTTATCTCTCACACTTCCGACATCCAGGGTTCTGCTGTCTATGGAATTATTGCGGTTGTCTCCCAGCACGAAGTATTCATCCTCCGCAAGCGTCACCCCGTATCCGCCGGCGCGCCCCGCATCCTTCATTGTCTCATAGGCATACTTGTCGTCTATCACTTCATCATTTATATATATAAGCCCTGTGTCATCTATGCGTATGTTCTCACCGGGAAGCCCGTAAACCCTCTTGATCAGAAGCGTTTCCCCTGCGGGAAAGACCACTATATCGTACCGGTTTACCTCTCCGATCTTACAGAAAAGCTTGTCAATAAGCACATTATCTTTATCATCCAGTGTCGGCTCCATGGATTCCCCGACGACTACGACACGCTCGATCACAAAGGATCTTATACCCACTGCAATGGCTATGACCAGAAGTATATACAGGCTGAAGCTTAGCGCCCCGCTTCCCTTATTTCTCCTACGGCCGCTCAAGGGATATCCTCCCGAGGTCTCCGCCCCTGTACGCCGTGATGATATACTCCGCGGCTCTGTCAGTATCAGGCTCTCCGCCCGAACGGAGCATTGACATCCTTCCCGCTGTCTTGCAGAGAACCCCCATCATATCATCCCCTTTTTCTATTCCAAAGCGGTCATTCAGCAGATCATACGCCTTTTCTTTCAACATCTCTATAAGCTCCGCCGTCAGATCGTCCTTATTTATCGCCTCATCATTCATGGAGCCGATAAACGCAAGGTTTCTCTGGGATACTGGATCATCAATCCTGGGCCACAGTATTCCTGGAGTATCCATCAGATCGACACCCCGTCTTACGGATATCCACTGCTTTCCTTTGGTCACTCCGGGTTTGTTTCC
>JAFUWM010000190.1 GCA_017483425.1 Lachnospiraceae bacterium
AGGAAATAATGATTTAAGAAGGTTTTATTCTTATGCGGGTATGAGGGAACCAATTTCAAGAAGCTTGCAGAAAAGTATAAAAATGTATAAAAAAGTATAAAATGAAATCGAAATAATAAAAAAGTATAAAAATAATTCAGAAGATATGGGAGGAGCTATCCAGCTAGGACAGGAAGCTTCCAATTCGATCATGGCCTCAACATATGCCTTTCTGAGTTCTGTTTATAATAATCCAATCCTCTCCATACCTATTTACTGCTGGCGATGTCGATAACACCTATAAGCCTTTTACCACCTCGCGTTTGCTTCTGCCGCTTGGCTCAGTTCTTCACTGAATCCATCCAGGTCTTCTAATGTGATGGCTCCTTCACGGATAAGTGAAACAATGTTATAGAACATCTCCGACCGTTTCATCTCTGCGCTGACACCGACTTTTTTCTTATCATGTTTTATGCGTTTTTCTATAGACCAGATACGAACAGCGGAACTACCGGAGGCGCTTAGAATAGATTCATACCTATCCTTTCCAGCCGTATTGCTTCATTTCTGCGCGGAATGCGCTTCTTCTGGGGTATCTTTTTTTATAATCTGTCATCAGCTTCTGTTTATAATCGGCTTCTCCAAGCGATTCCTTAACCTCTCCAAATGCTGCAATATAAGCCGCGCATTCTCCGTAGTAGTTCCTGTGGTTAGCATTTATTATGCCCTCTGTCCGTTTTTCTATTAAGCCTTCCAGCTTGGCCATAATAGTTGCTTTATCCTTATTTGCTATTGGGGTAAGCCTTTTCCATTTTGCAAATGTATGGCAGAATGCTCCCTGATCCTCCCCGTCGTTTTCAAAAATACCCTCGCTGTATTCCTCCGCTGTATATCCAACACCTGATTGTGCAATTTCAGACATTCTCTTTATCGCCTTTGTATTCCACTCACCCTCATATAATGCAAGCAAATACAAAGCTATTCCCTGCTTCATGAAACTGCCCGTCCATCCTAATGCCTCTTTCTTTCCAAGGCCTGATGATATAATCCTTATGAACTGCCCATCAAAAAACTTCAGGGCATATATCATATTGATGTCCGGAGAATTTATTTCCCGTTCTGATAGATATGTCCTATACCGGTAATCGCTTATGTAGCTGCTCGCGCCACGTATATCCATAAACAAGATTCTCAGTCTTTTGCGCTCTTTATCACTGTCGAATCCGTTAAGCAGCGCCCTGAGATAGTTCACGACATTAGTATCTGATTCAAAAGCTGCAAAATAGCATCTTTTCAATAATGATTGTCTTTCATTCTGTTTTATAATAAATGAAGCTGTGGCAATTGCCACCTTGCTTCTTACCATATATTTAACGGGGATCTTTTCCAGTGCCTTCATACCTATGGAGATCATCTCGATTGCATCTCTGTTTTTCCAGTTTCTCAATATATAAAGATATATTCCGGGATGTACTTCCATATATCTGTCAGCATTCATACATGCCTTGCCTATATCATTCTGAAGGCCAACTGCTTCAACGAGAAGTTTGTCAGCATCACCACCTGTTTTATCACCCAAATACTGTATCCACGCTTCAAGAAATGAATCAAGACCGGGTAATTCATCATCACCATGCTGCATGAGATTCTCAAGGCTGACCCCGGAAGCATTGGAATTCAATATAATATTATACAGCCGCTCTGGTCGTCTTTTTACAGGTGTAGCATAGTATCCGCAATACATTGCATCCAATACAACTTTTTTCAGGTCACAATACAGCAGCTTATTTTCTATCATATCCCTCAGATTTAATGCATCGCCTATATACTCTCCATCAGTTGGTATACGGATGGACAGTAATCGCTCACCCAATTCAATTCCCTCCTTATATTTCCCTTCATCCATACATTTATGTATGAAATCACATGCTTCGGCAAGTGAACCTGAGATGTCCCCGTTATCCTCAAATAAAATATCTTCACCATTGTCATACCAATCATCATATTCTTCGTTGTATACTTCTTCTATATAGCCCGCCTCGCCGTTTTCTATTTCTTCTAGCTTATTAATTAATGATTCATAAGCTTCAGAAAAACCTTTATCCGTCCCTATTTTCACCGATGCAGCTGCATCTTCGTCATTCTGGCTCATTAAGATTCTTAAAAAATCCTCCCTGTCTCTTTCAGGCAGGGTTCGTCCAATTTCCCTTACAAATGATTCGAGCTGAGACTTAGTCAATCCTTCAGCTGTATTGTCCACTTCAGATAAAAACTTTGTAAGATTCATATCTTAAACTATACTCCTCTAATAACTCCAGTTTATTATATAACTTACACCGTTCGGATGCTGATACCGTAACTCGGCAAAATACGCCTTGAACGGTATCATGCTCCAACCTGATATATAGTCATTCTAATAAATGACAATTTTATATATGACACCTTCCGTACTGAGCAGTTCCCGTCAGTGATCAGATATCACCTTGATAATATCGCGTGTATCTGGTTATGTATCGCTTCGTTAAGAAAATCGGTGCGCTCCATGGGGAGATTATATGTCTCGTGAAGCTTCAATGGCTCTTCCAAAAGCTTCTGCAAGACTTCTTTCGTCCGGGCAGTCATCATGGCATGACCCGCCGGTATGAAATCAGGTCCCAGCTTATGTACCATCTCCCTGATATATGGAGAGTCAATTTTAAGATCCTCTTTCATCGCCCTTGCGAGCATCGCCATGTTATGATCAAATACAGGAGCGAATCTCAGAACCCTGAAAGTCTCATTATCCACTATGAACCCGAAATTACCGAAATGTCTGTCCGGGTTGAATATGACCGAGTCGAGCACTATCATATCCCTGAAATCATCCTCAAATCCATAGGGTTCAAGGAATTTCAAGATATCGTTTATCTGGTATTTCCTCGAGCCGTCCAAATATTTATAAATCGGAACAAAGCCTTCGTCCTCGCTGGTAAACATCCTGCATCTGGATACAATGCTTCCCTTGAACTTCACCATGTCATATCCGACATAAGAACGGGTAATCTGCGAGGAGTACTGTGTAGCATAAAACTCGGAATAAGCTTCAAGTCCTGCGTTAGCGAAACCTGAACTGCTTTTCTTATAAAGATATATGCCTCCATCTTCCTTTATCCAGCATTTCTCAAAAGAACCCTCTGACGTAAACTCCGGAGAGGTAGTGGATATCTTAAGACCATTCAGCCCTTTTTCAAAAGCAGTCCGTGATACCACGTCCGTGAATTCATTGTGGTACAGGCTCATATCCTCCCATGTAAGATCCGAGTCCGCAGGCTTTACCCATAAGGTATCATTGAGACTCAGGGCGTGGGTCATCTCAATGAATCCTGCAGTATTGTCAATCTGCCATTCTTTCAGCCACTGCTTTAAGTGCTCCTTATGCTTGGCATAATTTCGCCTGTCAAGCCATGTAGCTATACCGCCAAATTTAGGCGGAAATAGTTCAGATTCAACATATCGTTCAATCTCCTTGCACTTATACTGCTCCAAAGCCTCATCATAAGTAAGGCAAAAAAGCATCAGCCTGTTGTTCTTATTCATCAGATAGTATTCATTCATAACATACCTCTGAAGTTCCCCGATAGTACCGCTTTGCAGTTTTATGATAACATATCCACATCCCGTATAAAAGCCGCTCACTTAAAACAACGTTATCTGGTCGTATACCTCCACCTGTGACACTTCCATACTCTCAGGCTCAGTCCCTTTCGTATGCTCAGTGCGGAGATACTGCAATCCTGCGCCCAGCTTTGCCGAAACAAGGTTCAGCACATAGATGTTGTCAAATCTGCCATATATTGAATCCCCGCCAAGTCCTGTAAGGCAGATCAACTGTGTATTATTCTTCCTTGCCATGTCCATCAAGGGCTTCAGCAAATGCTCGGCATTTGTCTGCGCAAAGGGATTATCCATAAGCAGTACCTTGCCCTCGTTTTTCTGAGCAAAGACATCATTCTCATCCCTTCTGATATAGTAAAGCAGGCTTGACAGGATAATAAAGGCTGAAAGGAACCCCTCCCCTCCCGAATTTCTGGCTGCATCCGACCAAGTTATTGGATAAGTCCTCTGCTTTTCAACCTTGTATATCTGTATGCTGATTCCTCCTATCCCTATGATAACGTCATAAAGGTTTTTCACGTTAACTTTCAACCCGATATAATCCTCCGGGTTTTCATTTTTATTAAGTATCGCTATTACCGCCTTTGTCAGACCCTCAAAATAATCCTTAAGCTTAAGACTGTATGTCTCCCTGTTATCCTGCCAGTCCGGAACAGTTATCTGAAGCATCTTAACCCTTTGCTCCCTGATCAATATGGTTGAATTGCTGTCTATTTTAGAGAGCCCTTCATTTACATTTCCGATGTATGACAAAAGCTCGTCCGTAAGCTCGTCCCTCTCGCTTTCCACAAGAGATATATCTACGGCGATCTTTTCCATAAGGGTGTCATACGACCGTATCGTAATATCTATCTGTGACAGCACGTCGTCCGGTGAATCCAAAAGACGAATCATTGCTTCCACTGGCTTTCGATAATATGAATCTGCCAGTTCGGATATATTTAATATCTCATTAAGTCTGTCTGACAGAGCATTTCTTGAACTTTGTATCCGGGCGCCCGCACTGTTGTACCCGCGTTTTAGATCAGCCTGTATCCCTCTCAGGCTTTCTATGGAAAGCATGCTTAAATCATCCTCCCACTCGACAGGCGCCACTACCTTTACCGCATCATATTCGCTAAGCGAATCAAGCAGGCTTTGATACCTCTCGTGCCTGATCTTTTGCTCGTTACGCTCCCCTTTCAGTCCCTTTATTTGATCCAGCAGCTTGTTCTTCCTTGCGCCAAAATCAGATCTGGCAATGTCTTCCTCCGGAAGGCACTTGTCATAACCGGTATCACGCTTCATGCTCTCAAATAGATCCTTCCTCCTCTGCACTGTCTGCGCGATAATAACATCTATTGCTGAAAGTTCTTCTCTTTTTTTCTTTATTATGCCCTGCTGCTCTCTTTCTTTAACTGCAAGCTCGTCCTCAAGCAGTTCATCATAAATCTCGTTTTGAAGATCTTCCTGAGAGAGCCGGTATTTATTTTTAAGCCTGTCCAAATCCTTCCCGGCTGCTTGAATCATCAGGTCAAGGCGCTTCATATCCTCCTCAAGTTCAGACAATTCACCGCTATATTTATCCTTTATGCTCCTGAATTCTGCACCAATCTCTGCGATGCTAAGCTTCTTTAATGAATCATCCGCCTGCTTTCCCTTATATGATGCATAGGTTGAAAGACTTGTCTCCGTATCTGCCTTTTCCCTCTTAGTATCAGAAAGCCTTCTGGCAAGCTCCGCCTCCTCAAGTGAAATCCTTTCTATGACCTCTTTCGTAATACGTTTTATATCCTCCAGTTCACTTATCTGCCCTGATACTTTTTCCTTTTTGTCCAGAGAATGTAAGTATTCTTCATATTCACCGCAAAATCTCTTAATGCCATCCTTTTTATGTCTTAAAGCGTCCGCTTCCTTTTCAGTCTCCTTAAGTCTTTCAGTCAATCCGGTTATCTGTCTCTCATTTTCTTCCATGCCTTCCGTGATTTCCTTGAGCCTGTCAGATACCTCCTGCTTATCTGTGGAAAGCTTCTGAATCAGATCTTTGGCTCCATCATATTTCTCGCGTGAAAGCCTCTGATTTTCTACTATGCTATGTTTTGCGCTGTATTCCCTGTGCTCTTCCTTTCTGGTTTCTATCCGGGATTTGATCCGGTCAGCTTCTTCTCTTTTCTTTTCAACCATTCGGGCAAGAAGCTCCTCGTCCAAAAAGGCTTCATTAAAGTTCAGATAAAAACTTATGCCATCAAGTTCCACTACCTTATCGGTAACGTTTACAATCCCCGCTTCAAGCGTATCCCTTAATACTATGGGGACGGGAACGGACGTGAATATCTCATTTTGTTCCTTAAGTCTTTTTAATTCGTTCCCTGTTAGTATCAACGCATACGGAAGGAAAGGATTCTCTTTTACAAGCTTGGCATTTTTCTTTTTTGAATATCCGTTTCTTTGCAACCATTTAAGTCCGAATACCATGTCGAGTCCCAGTTTTTTGAAGCCATCCTGCATTTCCGTGGGAAGCTCCATGATCTCCCCGTCCGTCAGTGCCTTTATCTCTTTTTGCAGCACGTTTAACTTTTCATTGCCCTCATTTATGACTATATCCAATTGGTTAAGCCTTGCATCCAAAGCCTTTAAGACTGCCATGATGTCAAAGAGTCTGTCGGGTTCAAGCTGCAGGAGCTTCAATACCCCAAGTCTGACCTCTTTTTCTGATTCAAGGCTTTCAAGCTCCCTCTCTGCTTCCTTAAGTTCCACGGAAAGCCTGGCATGAAGGACAACAGCATCCTCCTTGTCGCTAAACAGTTTTTTTCTTTGTCTTTCTTCCCTGTCCCTGTCTGCCGCTGCAAGAGTTTGCTCCTTTTCCCGGGAAGAAATCTCCCTTTCCACTTCTGACTGCATGATTTCAAGCAGACCATCCTCATACCTTCCAAGTACGTTTCTGGTAAGATTCATTTTGTATGATTTATTAAACTCGTCTTCCCTTTTGGAAAAGATGCCGATCTCACCGCTAAGTCGGCCAAACTCCTCTCTTTTTTTATTAAGCGTGTTCTCCGTCTCCGCAAGTATTTCCTGCTTCTCCTTCTTGTCCTGCGCCTTCTCATTTATCCCTGTCAATATGGTTTCTTCACGCCCTTCAAGTTTCGCATATTCGGTTTCGTAATGAGAAAATAAAGCTCCCCCAAGCATTTCAAGTCTTGGTGTCAGGTCAGCGTTCTTTTTCATGCACAGGGAATGTTTTGCTTTTTTTTCATTATACTGTGACGCCAAAGCCTCATTTTCTTCATGCTTTTTTACACACTCAAGTATATGAAGTCTCTTTAATGTATCATCATGCCTGACTTCCGCCTGATCATATTCCCTCTGAATCAGTGCCTTTTCATTAGTTTGTGTTTTATATTCCACGTCGGCTTCATGGATGTCGTATGAATATTTCTCATAATCAATGCGTTTGATGCTTTTCTCAGTATCTTCAATATCCGCTTCCAGTTTTGCAATATTAGCGGAAGTTTCATCGTTAAATGACAAAATATGATCCCGGAAATCGGCTATACGGTTTATGCAGTCTTCTCTCTCCTTCAGCCTGTCTTTGTAGGTTTCTGCAAGAGTTCTTGCGCCAGCCTTTTCCCCATCTAAGATAACGTTTTCCTTGAAAAGGTTAATATTGTCCCTTTGTTTGATTTTTGACTCATTATCCCTGTACCGCTTTATATACTTGCCGGTTATCTCCCTGAATCTTTTTATCCTTTCCCCCTCAGGATCGAGTTTCTTTTCAACTGATTTCAGCAGCCACTTTTCAATAAGCCCCCTTTCATCCTTGCAGTCAGAGAAAAGATATGATAAACCGGACTCGCTCTCATTGACTTTCTTTATTATTTCCTCCCATTCCCTGAAATCAATCTTGTACTCTTTAAGCCTCTCAAAATACTGCCTTGACTGCGCGTATTGATTCATGTCATAGCAATAAAACCTCTTGTCCCTGTCCCTCTTCAGGCTTTCAAAAAGATTCTTGCACTCGATGAAGCTCTTTAGGGTTATCTCTTTTTTTGTCTTCTCTATTACCGGAATATTATTAATA
>JAFUWM010000191.1 GCA_017483425.1 Lachnospiraceae bacterium
AATTCTTAAATCTTTTGATAAAGCTCATAGTATTCTCTGTATTTATCCTGCTTATTGTACCGTAGAGCCTGCTCAACGCAGGATGATTTTATTCGCTCCCCGTCTTTCCCCCTGAGCTTTGCGATGATCCGCTCAGACGCAGCTATAACCTCCCCAAGATCTGATTTTGGGATAACGGCTCCTGTTTCCTCTGTAACAGCCTCTCCACTGCCCCCCGCATTATATGTAATAACGGGTGTTCCGCAGGCAAGCGCCTCAATATTGGTTGTAGGGAAAGTATCTCCATATGTTAGGTTGACATAAATATCAGGAGCGCTGTACCATTCGGCAAGCTCTCCCACACTGCTAATATGCCCGATCCTTATGATCTCTTCCGGAAGCTCTATTTGGCGGGGGTTTTGCGGACCTATCATCGCGATGGCATATTTTCCCGGATACTGCTTCTCCAGCATATTATACAGTTCCGCAAAGTCGTTGTATCCTTTTCTCTCGCGCCACGGATTTGCGATACCGAGCAAAAGACTTCTGTCTCCGATCCCATGCTTATTTCTGATCTCTGATGAGACGGGTCTGAAAGCTCCAATATCAATACCGGTATTTATTACCTGTACGGGGTATTCCTTCATTATAGAGCGTGATACTGCCTCTTTCAGCCATTCGGACGGAGTCACGAGATGCATATCCGGTATGCCTGTGAAATGCTGCTTTTTAAGCGTCATATTGCTCTTTGAGGCATCCTTTATGTATGACGCGGGATATTCGCTCTTTTCCGGACAGTAGGAGCAGTCTCCCACCTCCCATTTATCACATCCGCAATATTCATAGTGTACGCAGTGTCCCGTGAAGCTCCAGCAGTCGTGCAGAGTCCATACTACAGGTCTTCCGCAGTCTTTTAACCAGTCAAAAAGGATTGGGTAGTTGACATAATACCCATGGATATTGTGAAGCTGGATGATATCGGGATTAAACTCCTCCAGCTTTTTTATAAGATGATGCGTCGCATTCTTGCTGTAAAGGCCATGTTTATCCGTAATACGTGTCATTATTCCGTGAAAGAACATATCGGGATCGGAGCCGACACGATAGTTTACATAACCATTAATCTCTTCTCCCCTTCCACGGCACAGAAGCGCTTCTCCTCCGTTTTTCATTATCTCGTCAGCGGTGCCGCAGGCTATCCTGCCTACGCTCCCCGTGCCTATGACCGTATTTATTATGGCAACACGCATCTAATGCTCTCCCAGAACCAGCTTGATGACTCTCTCCTGCCCCTTTTCAAACTTCTTTGAAAGCTGCAGATCTCTCATTTCCGCCCTCACATGGGGCATGTCAGCAAGCCACATTATAGTCTTTATTATGGTCAGGGTATCGGTTCTCTCACCTATTCCCAGATTTATGAAGCCGTTTCCCATACCGGCGAATACATGCTCCGCCTCTCTTTCATTCTGCGCAAGGACGATTGCGGGCACACCCATTGAAGCAAGCTCGAATATCGTCCGCCCCTGGCTCGTTATGCACATGTCGGCCTGTTTCATGAAGCCGGACACTCTCTTTGCGTCATGATGTACGAATATATTCAGCTCGGGCCTCGGCCTGATATCCTCTTTATGTGAATACGCAAAGCCCGTAAGGAAATGGAACTCGACCTGCGGCATCTTCGCGTGGAGCACCTGACAGATCTCATAGAGCTTGCCGGTGAGATTCGCTGGGTCCGCACCTCCGAACATGATCATTATGTTCCGGCATTCCGCCGAGAATTCCTTGGGAGTCTCTATCAAAAACTCATCCCTTATAAAGTAATAGTCCGATCCCTCGTAGACATTGTAGGGCTTATTGGGATTATTCTCATAAAGCGCGTTTATGACCGCATCAGCAAAGAAAGCTCCAGAGCCCATGTCCTCAAAATTCACTATTCGCCTGGTATATTTACGCTCAAGCTTGATAAGGCTCTCATCGGTATCGAGCACGTCATTTACCACGACATCCGGCATGAAGTTTTTGAGTATCTTCTCGTAATCGTCATCATTCGATATAACCTTATACGGGAAGTATGCTTCCTCAAGCTTCGCTATGCCTATAGTGCTCTTGTCGTCTGTAACGAATAAAATATCATGTCCTATGAGCTTATTCGCAAGTGACAGGCATCTATAGATATGTCCCATGCCAAGCTCCTGTCTTCCGACACATCTAAGCACGATACGCCTGCGCCTTAAGATCGATTCGGCAGAGATCCAGTCCTCCTCGGAATCAATATCTATCGCCTCTCTCTGGGCCGTCTCATATACCGTTATATCCTCTCCTATGCGGGAATTCTCGGTGACACAGCCCCGTCTAGTGATTAGAAAGGCTCCTGTTTCCAGATAATTATGCGGAAGCTCCTGTGAATTAAGCCTCTTTTCGTAATTCTTTACTATCCTGCCGTTTTCCCTGCGCCATGAAAGATGGGGTCTGTTCACGCAGGAGATCATGGTATCGTAGTCGGATTCCATAAACGCTTCGACTGCGTTTATGAGGGTCTGCGCCCGGAGCGTGGGCGAAGTCGCCTGCATAGTGATGACGATATCATAATTCTCACTCCTGCGGTTTTCCATTTTCTTAACCGCATCATATATGACGGGATCAAGGGTTATGTTGTCGGCCGCAAGGCTCTGATCCCTCCAGATTATCTCTATATTGCGGCTCTCCGCTATGCCTCCTAGCTCTTCGTCATCCGTTGACACGCAAATGTCCGCGTCAAAGCTTTTTGTAAGCCTTAGCGCGTTATCTATGGAATACAATATGAGCGGCTTCCCGTTCATCAGTCTTACATTCTTTCTGGGTATCCGCTTCGACCCGCCCCGCGCGGGTATCACTATAAGTATCTTCATGAATCATCCTTTTGCAACAGATTTTTCTTCTTCTTTTCAATAAACCTAAGTATACCACATTGTCAGTAGTTCAAAAAGATAATGCGGCATAAAAAGCTCCCGGCAGATCAAAAAAACAAATTGCATTTAGTGCGGCAAGATACTATAATCTTTTCATAAATATTTCGGTTTAGGCATGAAGGTATATTTAGATACCGGTCTTTTGGCATAAGCCAATCTATGTTCATGCTTTTCCCAATTAATATGGAGGCAGGAGCATGGATGATACGGCTAAATGCTCCTGCGAGAGTGCATTTTTGTGCAGAAAGGAGCAGTCAAATGAATAATGCAGCTTACAAACTGGAAAGCACCGGAGTCGGCACTAAGGAGAAAAGCGAAGTTTTGAAAACGGAAGCAGATTATTACAATATGCCGGATGATGTAAGGGCGGAGCTTATTGACGGGGAGATCATCATTATGGAATCGCCACGAGCCACACATCAGGCATTGCTGGCAGAACTAGTTTATTATATAAAAGAATACATTCGCAAGAATAAGGGTAACTGCAAGGTTTTGCCCGATTTTGATACAAAACTTAGCACGGCGGATGCCACCATCGTTCGCCCGGATATCAGTGTCATCTGCGATCCGGACAAGATCACCGAACGTAGGTGCGAGGGTGCGCCGGACTGGATCATAGAGATCGTATCCCCCGGCAATCCAAGGCATGACTATCTAAAAAAACTGGAGCTCTATCAGCGTGTCGGCGTGAGGGAATACTGGATAGCTGACCCGATGAAGAGGGCGGTTATCGTCTATCATCTGGAAGATAGTGCTTTTGATATGACCGCATACACTTTCCATGACAAGATACGGGTTGGAATTTATGATGATTTCGTGATAGACTTTTCTGCTGTAGATGAAAGTATATAGAGATGCAGCAGACGGATATGACAGTGGATTTTAATAAAGAAAAATACCCTAACCTATACGGCAAGCGGATTTTGTTCGTTTGCAGGGAGACTTATTCAAAACCGCTCTGGTTTCTTGCAAGGGATCTGAAGGCGACAAATGAGGTCGCAGCTTTCTATATAATGTCCTCGGAATGCACATATAACAAGTGTTACTATAATGAGCACACGATATTTGAGTGGCGGGAAAATCTGCCTGATGTGAAGCTCTATGACGTAGCCGGTATATGCGATGAGTTTGTAGAGGGTTTTAAAAAGAGCGAGGATCCGTCCGACATGGAATATCTTGAGATGCTTGAGCGTGAATATACACATTTCAAGCCTCTCGGCCTGCAGCTTATGGCCAGTCAGGAGAATACCAGACACTATCACTACAGGAAATACTGGCCTGTGACTACGGACGCGGAGAATAAATACTGGCTTGAGCTGAACTACAGAAATATCATAAATATCCTTGACGAATATAAGCCGGATCTGATCCTTGATACTGACAACGCCGAGCTTCAGAGAACGATCCTTATCGAAGTCGCATACAAATGCGGAATTCCCTACGAGACAATAGAGTACAGTAAATACGGCTTCTACAAATATCCGAGCTTCCAGAATTCTTTCGGAATTGATCCGTATTTCAGGCAGCTTTACGAGGATAATCTGGGGCTCTTTCCGGAGGCTCTTTCCGAAGAGTATGACTATATCCGTGATTTCCGTGAGAAATCATCTATCATGAATAAGGAATTTGACGGCTCCGTTACAAGTCAGTACGAGCGTACGCCGCTTATAAAGTCCATGAAGATAATGCTCGGAAAATGGAATTATTTCTGGGATCAGGATCATACCGCAAAAAACGCTGCAAGGAAGAAGCAAAACGGTATGCTTTACGCTCCTACAAAGCCCTATCTTAAGTATTATCTTGATGTGGAGCGGATAAAGAGAAAGCTCCTTGTTCCCAATGATTATTTTGAAAACCCGGTAGAGGGCGAAAAATACGTATATATGCCCCTGCATCTGATCCCTGAATCCTCGGTTTTTGTGAAGGCCTCATTCTATGTGGATGAGCTGAACCTTATGGAGCAGGTATCGAAATCCCTGCCCGTGGGCTGGAAGCTCTATGTCAAGGAACATCAGGCAATGCTTGGGGAGCGGGATGTTTCTTTTTATAAAAAAGCGGCAGAGCTTGCAAATGTAAGGGTAGTACAGTTAAACTATTATAAAGACCCGAAGCCATGGATCACGAAATCGCAGGGAGTTGTTACGATAACCGGAACCGCGGCATATGAGGCGGCTCTCATGGGAAAGAGGAGCATAGTCTTTGGCGACGTGCCGTTTTCCATGATAGACGGAATCACGCGCATCCGTTCATTTGAGGATCTTCCGCAGGCGATAAGGGCGTTCGGAGAGATTGACAATATCCACTCTGCTGCTTCATACATCCATGCGGTGAAGCAGGCAGGAAACGAGGTGAAGATATTCTATCTCATGGATGAGGCAGAGGAGATATTCGCTGGAAGGCATGAGGAGTCTGAGGAATTTGACAGGGAATTAGGGGTACTATTGGATTTTTACGAGAAAGGACTGGATAATTACAACAAATGGAAAGCACGATCATAGACAGACTTAAGTCAGGGAAATTTGTACTTATTGCCGAGATCGGCGTTAATTACTATGACATTGCTGAGCAGAGAGGGATCACTCCCATCGAGGCTGCAAAGCTCATGATACGGGAGGCGAAAGATGCCGGGATACATGCGGTCAAGTTCCAGACCTATAAGGCCGGAACGCTTGCCGCAAAGGACTCGCCCTCTTACTGGGATCGCTCGGAGGAGCCGACAGCTTCGCAATATGAGCTGTTTAAGAAATTCGATTCTTTCGGTGAGGCGGAGTACAGGGAACTGAAAGAGTATGCCGACGAGACCGGTATAGAGTTTTTGTCAACAGCGTTTGACTTTGAGAGCGCCGATTATCTGTATGATCTGATGAATGTCTATAAGGTATCATCATCGGATCTTTCAAACATACCTTTCATAGAGTATCAGGCGAAGAAAGGGAAGCCTATGCTGCTATCAGTCGGAGCTTCAAATCTCTCGGAGATCGAGCTTGCCGTAGATACTATCCGCTCCGTGAATGAAAGCGAGCTTGCGCTGCTCCACTGTGTACTGGAATATCCGACACCGCTTGAGCACGCGAATCTCAAAAAGATAAAAACGCTGAAGCAGCAGTTCCCGGACTGCTATATAGGCTACTCGGATCATACCAAGCCCACGGAGGACTGCGATGTCGCAAAGGTAGCGTATAATATGGGCGCGCAGCTTATAGAAAAGCATTTCACTCTTGATAAGACGCTTACCGGCAATGACCATTATCATGCGATGGATCCGGCGGACGCAAAAGCAATACTTACGGCCATAGACAGGATGGAGATGCTTGGCGGAAACGGTGAGCTCGTTGCGCTTGACAGTGAGTCTTCCGCCCGTGAGAACGCACGCCGCTCGATAGTTGCGGCCAGCAAGATAGACGAGGGTGATCTAGTCACCAGGAATATGCTGACTTTCAAAAGACCCGGCACTGGCATATCTCCCAGCGAGATAGGCCGGGTAGTAGGTCGGACTGCAGCCTGCGATATCGCGGAAGACACGATCCTGCAGGAGGATATGCTGAAGCCTGTGACTAAGCCCGAACCTGATGAGCAGGAGCTGGCGAATGAATGATAGTGCGTCCAGACCGGATGCGACAGAGACGGATAATGCAGGAAAGGCTGCCAGATCCGGCATATGGTATGTGATATCGAATGTTATGATAAGGGCGGTGGGAATAATCACCGCCCCTATATATACCCGTCTTCTCACGACCTCTGAAACAGGCTATGCCAATAACTTCAACAACTATGTGTCGATCTTTTACGTTGTAATGGGCCTGTGTCTTATCTACAGCGTAGGCAGGGCTAAAATTGATTTTCCATCGAAAAAAAGAACTGATTCTGCCGGTGAATTCGATGCTTATATGTCCGCAATACAGGGACTTTCCAGTCTGTTTGGGGCGATAGTACTTATATGCGTGATCCTGTTCTCGCCATCCGCCGGGATGCTGGGATTCGACAAGCCTGTAGTAATAATTCTTTTTGCATATCTGGTGCTTTTTCCTTCTATAGATTATATGCAGTACAAGCTCAGATTTGAATACAGATATAAAGAAAACATTGCGATATCTGTATTTATAACGATCGCTACCATTGTGCTGTCAATATCCCTGATCCTGCTGATGCCTGATGACAAGGGCTTAGCAAAGATACTCGGAACCGTTATACCCTCTGCCTTTGTGGCGCTGATCTGCTATGCGGTGCTCCTTAAGAGAGGCAGATGTCTAGTTGACATAAAGTATTGGAAATATGCTCTGGCTATCGGCATCCCCATGATACCCCACGGGCTTGCGATGATACTGCTTGCGAGGATCGACGTCTCAATGATACAGAAGATGTGCGATTATTCGGCTGTGGGGCTTTACACCTCAGGTTATACCATAGGCTCCCTGCTGATGTTTATTACCAATGCCGTGGGAAACGCGTGGGTTCCTTTATTCAATGAAAGACTTGACAGAGGGGATATCGAGGCGATCCGCAGAGACAACAGGATACTTATGGAGGCAGGCTGCTTCATGACCCTGTGTTTTATAGCGGTTGCTCCCGAGATAATAAAGCTTCTATATGCAAGACCTTACTGGGAATCAATGTGGGTGGTCGCTCCGGTCGCTCTCGGTACTCTTTGCCAGTATTTTTATACAAACTACGTGAACGCCGAGCTTTTCTACAAAAAGACTGCACTTATAGCCGTGAACTCCTGTGTAGCGGCTATGGTTAACATAATATTAAACTATATATTTATAGGCAGATATGGCTATATTGCCGCCGCCTATACTACGCTTGCGGGATATTTCGTATTGATGATACTTCACTATGTGACAACAGTTCACGTATTGAAAAAGAGAATCTACAAAGACGGCATTTATTTCCTGATGCTGGTATTAACGGTTGCAGCCGGGACACTTATTGGCTCGCTGTACGGAGGTATAGCCATGAGATATCTTGCGGCAGTTATCATCATTGCATTCCTTGCATGGATGTGGAGAAGGGATATCAAGGCATTCTTCCTGATGCTGAGGACACGTAAAGGCGGAACCTCTTAATCCCCATTCACTGGAACTTCTTGTCAGCGGCTATCTGCTTCACATGCCGCCTTGTGATGGCGGTCAGAAGCCACGGAGCATACAGCGCCAGAAGCCTCTTGACGCGAAGACTCCTTCCTATCTCGGGATTGTTGCTTATGCTGCCACCCAGGCCCTTTATATATTCCATATGCTCCCTGTATCTGCGCCTCATGCGCTCATCGTCCGTATCCTGTCCCTTGAAATAGAGAAGATAATTCTGTATACAGGTCAGATGGTCATACAGCAGGAACGAATCCGCCAGATTTCTAAGGTTCGGAGCTATGGCACAGGCGAAATCACAGAATCCGGTATCCGCATCGGTGTTGTATTCCGCCATATCCCTGACCCTTGACAGGCTGTTTCCCCTCACTCTGTAGTGATAAAGAGGCGTGGTATCATAGACTATCCGCTCCGCCCTTGCTATAGCCTTGTCGATCACATATCTGTCTTCAAGATACCTGTCATCAGGGAATCTGAGTCCGTCAAAGATCGATGCCTCGAACAGCTTGTCCCAGCAGTGAAAGAAAAATCCCGTCCCCCTTAATATCATCTCAAAGGCATCCTTCGGCTCCATATCCCGTATCGGCGCCTGTGTATCAGGCTCGGAATGATCTTCATATTCGCTGTATTTGCCGCATACGGAAAGCCTTGCATTATGTTCTTTTAAGTTTACATAAAGTCTCTCGAACATATCAGGCTCCGCCCAGTCATCACCGTCAACGAAACCGATATAATCCCCTGTAACTGCGTCCAGTCCTTTATTCCTCGCATCCCCGGTTCCCTTTGCAGTGGTGACGACAAGCCTGATGCGGGGATCCCTGGCAGCATAACTCTCGCATATCGCAAGATCGCCTGTTTCCCTGCCCTCCTTAACTCCTACTACAAGGATTATCTCGAGATTCTTATATGTCTGAGCCATCATGCTCTCGATCGCTTTAGGCAGGAACTCCTCGACATTGTAAATTATGGAAATAATTGAGATCTTAGGTTTTTCATTCATCAGTATATAAGCCTCGTTCCCTGATTTTCAAAGCGGAATCTGACTTCTTTCAAGCCGGTTTTCTGCATTGCCTCACGAAGCCTTACCTTATCCTCCGAATAAAACATAAGGAAGCCGCCGCCGCCCGCGCCGATAAGTTTGCCGCCCAGGGCACCGTTTGACATCGCGTGATCATACCATTCATCTATCCTTGG
Source organism: Lachnospiraceae bacterium (assembly GCA_017483425.1). Lineage (GTDB taxonomy): Bacteria > Bacillota > Clostridia > Lachnospirales > Lachnospiraceae > NK4A144. The sequence goes on from JAFUWM010000191.1 coordinate 9,209, forward strand.
ATTTGACATCTTGCCGGAGCGTTTCTTCTTTATCTCCCAGTGTTGCTTCATTATCTCCGCAAACTCACGCAGATCGCCCTTTTCAAATGCTTCCCTGCTGTCAAGCCCCATCTGCTTTACCATGTCGAGGTTTGACTTCATATCACTGTCCGAAGCCTTTGTCTTGTCATCCTGCTCCTTTAGTATCTGTGAGGCAGACCGCTCGAAGCCCGTGAAATAAAGCACCAGATTGTCCTCAAGGTTATACAGCGTCTCCCTTGACATGTTCACGTTCTCGACATCGACCGTGCCGTCCCTATGAAACCACATCGCACGTATCCCGCCATAGGCCGCTATATACTGATCCTGCTTGCCTATAGGCTCCTTAAGCCTCACCATCTCTATCTCACAGGCCTCCTGCGCAAGTTCCTCAGCCGTTACAAGCTCTCCTTTATACTCATGCAGGCATTTCAGGAGTGCTGTAGTGAAGCTGCTTGATGAGCCCAGTCCGGTACCCGCCGGAATGTCCGCCATTGACTGTATCTCAAAGCATTCATCACCAAGGCCCAGCATTTTGATACATTCCCTGAATATAGGATGCCTGATATCGTCTACATTCCTTACATTTTCGCTTTTTGAATACTTCACGAGGATCTCGTCGTTGAAATTTTCATGCATAGTTATGTAAACGAATTTATTTACAGCCGCCGTGATAAGGAACCCTTCATTTTCCTCATAATATGAGGGAAGATCTGTTCCTCCTCCTCCGAGCGATATCCTCAACGGACTCCTTACGATTATCATTTATTTTCCCTGCCTCTCCTCAATCAAATTGCCACAGAAAGCATAGCATCGCTATATTTATGTGTCAATTACACGCTGATATACTTACTGACTATTATACCTCGATCAAAAACATCAAAAACAGCCGAAAATTATTATTTCCTATTCTGACTCGTTGTGGTATCATTTTTTTGTAAGCAGCTATTCTCATATATGATTATGCCGAAAGGCGTCTAAAAATCTTTAATTCTGAAATTCCTGCTTATATCCCAAAAACTATAGGCAGGAGAAAGATGGGAAAGC
>JAFUWM010000192.1 GCA_017483425.1 Lachnospiraceae bacterium
CGAGTATGGTCTCCAGATTCCTCTTCTGGACTACCATGACGAAATTGTCGCCGCCCAGCCTGCAGCAGGACTCACAGCTCCGGTCTACAAAATTAAGCGCCTTCCTTGCGAACTGAATTATCGCTTCGTCGCCTGCCTTGGCTCCCGCGGTCTCGTTTATGTACTTGAAATTCTGGAGGTTCACGAAAAGGACGCACATATCCTCTACAGGATTGTCCTTTTTTATCTCCTCAAACCGTCTGGTGGTAAAAACTATATTGGGTATACCGGTCAGCGGATCGACTATCTCGGCAAAATCAAGCATAAGCCGCATGTTCTTGCGGCTGACTATTGTATAGATGATATCCGCCATCATCTGATATATTTCAAGATCAAGGTCTTCTTTTTTTATTTCCGGTGGAAATTCAATATAGGCATGGACATATTCCATCCCCTGATAATAGTATGGATAGGTCAGGGTAAGATCTGTCTCCCCGCCGTTATCGTAGAGGATGATCTTACCGTCTCTTTCCTCATCCGCTATGACGAGCTGTCCCGTCGCAAGATTGCGGTAACGGTCTTCACCCCCAAGCTCTATATCGTAGTACATCTTTGAGACATTAAGCCTTTCGCATATGTCTCCATAAGCATCACGATCCAGTGTTTCCTCAGATGCCCGATGCATGAGAGTCTTCAAACCCTCGATCAACTTCCCTGTTTCCTGCATCCGCCCTCTCCTAAAGTATGAACCCCAGTCAGTATTTAGTACTTAATTTTAACAGATACAGATTTTTTTATCAATCAGGGGGTTTTCTATTCACTCATACGAATTATCTTACAATAGTCTTCTGTCTTATCTTTCATTATACGAAAGCCCTTTTCAAGCTCCTCTGATCTTAACCTGTGAGTAATAAAGCCTTCCGGATGGATCTTTCCCTCCTCAAGCCTCCTAATCACATATCCCCAGTCATCATCTCTTTGCAGAAATGTGGAATTCCATGTCCCCATGACATGAAGCTGGTTCCTTAATATCTTCCAATATACATCCTTCCTGAGCTGCATATCGGAATAAGGATTTCCCACAAGCACTATCCTTCCTCCGGGAGCCGTGCCATCTACTCCATAGGATACGCATTCATTCTTTCCCACACATTCAAAATAGACATCCGCACCGCCTACAGTCTCCTGAAGCCACTTTACGACATCCTCCGAAGCGCTGTCACAGTAATTATCCGGGGATATGCCTAATGATACCACTCTTTCCTTTTGGGTATCTTTGTTTCCTATAGCAAATACATTCTTATATCCTCTTTCTTTCAGAAACATGGTAAGAAGAAGTCCGATGGTTCCCATCCCGCATACAACTATCCTGGCATCAGATGAAACAGCTGTATCATTCTCTCCGACGCCCTTTCGCATGGCATGAACTGCCACCGCCATAGGCTCCAGCATGGCTGCCTGCTCAAATGAAACACTTTCAGGTATCTCTATCAGATTATCCGCTGGAACTGCCACATACTCCGCAAATGCCCCGTCCCGTCTTGATCCGATATAGTCATAATCCCTGCACATCTCCGGATGGCCGCTTTTACATGGCTTGCACTTACCACAGGGAATAAGAGGGTAAATCCCGACACGCTTTCCCATCCAGTAAGAGTTTGCTTCATTTCCGATGCCCTCTACCACACCGGAAAACTCATGTCCCGGAATAAGCGGCATCTTATGTGCTCCGGTCTTGTATATACGCGGGATGTCAGAACCGCAAATCCCGGCGGCCTTGACCCTGACACGCACCTCATCCGGATCAGGCATCGGAATCTCTGCATCCTCATACCGGATGTCGTTTATGTCATGCAGAACCCATGCTTTCATGCTCATTTTCCTTCACCCATTATATTCTTAAAACGTTCCATATCAGCGTCCGTGGTTATCTTGAAATTCCCCTCGTCTCCGGGGATCATTACTATGTCCATGCCTGCCATGACGGCAGGTTCCGATGCCCTGTTTATCTCAAGTATCTTATCCGGCATCAGGCTCATATTCGCCTCATAATACGGCTTAAAATAAAAAAGCTCCGGAGCCTGCCCGGCGAATACCTTGCTCCTGTCCAGAAGCTCCGATACGCTTTTCCTATCATCACTCAGATATACCGTGTCCTTCATCGGAAGCACAGGCATTACCCCGTCATGACCGGATAATGCCTTATAGCATTTTTCCAAAAGCTCCTCCGTAAGCAGCGGCCTCGCTCCGTCATGAATCAGGATAGTATCTTTTTCTTGTGAATCTTTGCTGATGAGCTGCATTGCATTAAGAATTGATAATTGGCGTGTCTTTCCCGGAGGCGCAAATCCCTGTATCCTGCCGGTATCAAGTCCCGTATCCTTTACATCCTCGAGAATGGGATCACGCCACTCCTGCTCTGCCACTATATATACGGCATCGATATGATCCGAATCCAAAAGCACCGATAAAGCATGCGTCACTATCATATGACCTGCTATTCGTATATACTGCTTTGGGATATCCGAACTGATCCGCGTACCAATACCACCAGAAAGAAGTACTGCAAAACGCATTTTAATCATCTACCCTGTCTGCCAAAATCCAAAAAGGTCTGCTGATAGGCTCTTACATTCCCCATGTCATAAGACTTTCCGTCGGGAATAAACGCCAGCATCCCTGATGATTTCATTACATGCTCCAGAGCC
>JAFUWM010000015.1 GCA_017483425.1 Lachnospiraceae bacterium
CACGACCAGATTCATGGGGTCATCATCGACTATAAGTGCCCGGATCCCTTCAAATACAGGCTTTGCCCGATCATCTTCCGATGTAACGCCTTCTGATCCTGCCAGTCCGTTAAGCACTTTGACGACAGGAAATCCGTAAAGCGGTTTGGGCATGACTATACATGCGCTGTTCCTGTGGACTTCAAATCCGTCAGGGGCGCAGACTACGACCTTTATGCCTATCCCGGCAAGATCATCAAAGTATTCCGGCATCTGGTCATACTCCTCAACCCCCATGAAAATATGGGTTACATTCATCTCCTCCAGAGACTTTTCAACCTCATCTCTGCCTGAGGCAGCATACAGATTCACCTTTAGCCCTCTGGCGATATGCATGGCCATGTCACGGTAGAATTCTCTCACAGCCGGTACCTTGTATTTCTCATTCAATACATAAAACAATACGTCGCCGACCCTTGAGTGATCGACCTTGAGGCACGGAGTCGGATCAATCACGCTCTGCGGGATAACAATCCTCACCTTTGTCCCTTTTCCTACTGCGCTTGTAATCTTAACGAAGCCTCCCATCGCATGGGTAAAGCCGTAAACGATATTTAAGCCTAGGCCGATCCCTCCGGTGGAGCGGTTGCGCTTTTTATTTGCCTGATAGAACCCCTTTGATGCGCTCTCCTGCACTTTTCTGGTCATTCCTGCGCCGGTGTCCGCAATTTCGATTATCAGGTTTGCACCGTATTCTTTTTGATCACTTCTGATGCCGATATAGATGCCGCCCCGGGCCGTGAATTTGACAGCATTATCAACAATATGACGGATGATCTTATGGATCTTCCTGATATCTCCCTCCAGCATGTTAGGAACACCCGGATCCAGGTCCACTATGTATTCCAGATCATCCTGTCTGGTCCGAAGCTTCAGATTGGTGACCACGTCATTAATGAGAGAGATGATCATGTATTTGTCCTTCTCAATAACCACCTGACCCCTCTTGATCTCCGTATAATCCTGCACGTCTTCGATCTGGAGGGAAAGCCTTATACCGGCCTCCCGGATAGCTTCCACATCCTGTCTGTTTTCTTTTTTAAGGATCAGCCCGGACATTCCGTTTACCACATTAACAGGAGTCCGAAGTTCATGGGAAATATTGGAAAGAAAATCCTCCATGTCCTGATCGGTCTTCCTCTTCAGTTCGTCTCTTTCACCAATGGCTCCGTTTAATTCCTTCTTATAGCCGATCCATATCCTGCATACGACATACATAAGAATAAAAACGATCATATGAAAGATCATCCGGGATATACTGTCGGGATTATGCAAAAGATCATCCGCATCACTTATAACCGTAAACTGCATAATGATAAGGAGCAGATATTCTATTGCATAGAGATTTATCAGAAAAACGGAATCAAGAAGCGAAAACATGAGCATTATGATCCCCATGACAAGGGTGACATCAAACAGACTGTCCGCATGAACACTGAAAAGAAGACCTCCCACGGCTGCAAGAACCACATAATAGATCTCCCTGTGTCTTACTTCAAAAAACTGCCCTATGTGTATCACCCACATGGCGATCAGTCCGCCCACGGCAGGAAAAAGCATCCATTTTTCCCATCCGCTTCTTAAGATTTTTTCAATGAGTCCTATAAACATCACAGATACAAGACTCACAAGCATGATATGAAGGTTATTCTTCTTTTCCATTTTTCTCTCCCGTCTTCATCTTTTCCGCAAAATCCTCCTGCAGATACGGATCATAGGAAAGCATCGGATCAACGCTCATGTGATAGATCCTTCTGTCCGTATAATTGCGGGTAAGCCGGATAACTAACGGTACAAGTGTCAGGATACCGATCAGATTCGGGATCATCATCAGACCATTAAAGGTGTCTGAAATATCCCATGCAAGTGACGGCTCCAATACTGCCCCGAATATGACCGCGGCGGTAAAGATCACCCGGTAAAATTTCACGCTTTTCTCGCCAAACAGATACTCCGTGACCTTGGCGCCGTACTGAGACCATCCGATGACAGTGGTAAAGGCAAAGATCATGATCGAAATCGTCACGAACCACTCGCCGCCTCTGCCGAACACGTCGGCGAAAGCTTCAGACACAAGAACCGAATCATTGATGCCCTCGGCGCTTAGTCCGGTCTCAAGATCTATGGCTCCCGATAACAGCACTACCATAGCGGTTACGGTACAGACTATCATCGTATCAAAAAACACCTCAAAGATGCCCCACATTCCCTGTCTGACGGGTTCCATAACGCTTGAGTTGGAGTGGATCATGGCCGATGATCCCAGTCCCGCTTCATTGGAAAAAATCCCTCTCTTACAGCCGTTCTTTACGGGACCGTCTATGATATTTTTAAGAACCGAGCCGGCAATCCCTCCCGCGAGTGCTCTTGGCACGAAAGCAAACCTGAATATGGAGGAAAATACATACGTGGGGAAGTCTGAAAATCTGTAGGCATTTTGTGATGATCGTGCAGGTAAGTCCCGTGCCAAGAAGTAACACAATGCCGAAACCACCCCATACAAAACCGTTTATAGCATCATTGACATTTTTAATCTGATCCATCAAATTCATATTTTCTTATCCCAGCCTTTTGGCGAGAAATACCAGCAGATCTTGAATAACTGCCTAAAAGGAGAATTATATATCTAAAACAGTGTTTTTCATATATAATGTGTCAAAATGTGACATTTTATCACATGCACTTAATGTTGTTATAAGTTTTTCTCTGTTCTATAATTCTTTTATGTCTTTATTTGGCGAAACATTGAAAAAAATGCGCAGGCAGCATAATATATCTCAGATGCAGCTTGCCGATGAGCTGTATGTATCAAGGTCTTGCATTGCCAACTGGGAGACCGGCAGACGCGTCCCTGATATAACGGTTCTTTCACGGCTTGCGCTGCTTTTTGGTGTGGATATTTCCCTTTTGGCAGGCACACTCGATACAGACGTTCCTTCTCCCGATGTCATCATGGTCGATGACGAGACTATCCTGCTTGCGGGTACTATCCCGGTATTGGCTGAAGTCATGCCTCTTGCTACCATTACCGGATTCACCAAGGCCTCTGAGGCACTGTCGTTTTCTCAGAGGAACCGTGTATCCATAGCTTTTCTTGATATCGCTCTGGGCAAGACAAGCGGCCTTGATCTGTGCCGTTCCCTTATTGAAACAAATCCCCTGATCAACGTCATATTCATTACGAGCTATCCGGAATATGCCCTGAAGGCCTGGGATACCGCTGCCAGCGGCTTTCTCGTAAAGCCGGTGTCTCTGGAGGATGTGAGATCACAGCTTGACAAACTGCGTTATCCCGTTAGCGGACTATGCTGACACTTGGTCTCATTGACGCCTGCAATTTAGCGATAGCGATCTCGGCCATTACGATATCCGTGCTGGGATTTTTGCTTTCAATTCGGGCACAGTATATGGATGTATGGGACAAGCGCTTTTTTATATACATGTTTATAATGCTGTTTGCCTATCAGCTTATGGATTTTATCTCACAGATATCACTTACATTTCTGGGTCGTGGCTATCGGCTTCTCTCAATATTTACCGTTTTTTTCGAGTCACTCTTTTCATCCGTCCTGATGCTTATGCTGACAGTGTATATACTGCATTTATGCGGTGAGACGGTAAGAGCCCGTTTGTTTCTTATAAATGCTTCGCTTCTGGGGCTTTATATCATACTTCTTGTCTTCACCCAGTTTACGGATCTCATATACTATTTCACGGAAGATAATATATACATCCGCGGTCCTTTTTACCACGTGATCCTCATCCTGCCGATACTGATCATGCTTTTTAACCTGAACGGCCTTTATCAGAGAAGAAACTTGCTTTCCGCAAATGAAAGGCGGGCCGTTTTTCTGTATATCATCATTCCGATGTCCGCGATGGTGATACAGATAATATCCTATGGACTGCTGATGATCATGCTCGGAACAGCCATAGCGTCGCTTATCATGTTTGTCATAATCCTGGACGAACAGATGGAAAAATCAATACAGCTTGCGACCAGAGTGGCGGAGCAGCACTTCAGGCTCAGCGCTCTTCAGATCCGCCCTCACTTTATTTACAATACCATGTCAAACATATACTATCTGTGCAGGCTTGATCCCGCAAAAGCCCAGAGAGTTGTCGGTGAATTTACAAAGTATCTCAGAAATAATTTCTCTGCCGTCGTAAAGCCTGAATTAATCCCCTTTGAAGACGAGCTGGAGCATACAAGGGCATATCTCGCTGTTGTAAAAGCAAGATATGAAGACATGCTCTTCGTAGAATACGCTACTGAATACAGATCGTTTTTTATTCCTCCTTTAACACTTGAGCCTATAGTTGAAAATGCCGTTAAGCACGGACTTGATGCCGAATCAGATCCCCTGCACATCCTGATACGCACCGCAGGATCCGAAAGCACGGATGAGATAACGGTAGAAAATACGGGTACGGACTTTTCCTTTACCGGTTCGGACAGCAGCTCAGGGCTGCTTGATGAAAGAGATGAGCTACATGTAGGACTGGATAACGTCTCGGAGCGTCTGAAGTCTCTGTGCGACGGCACGCTCACCATCTCCCCCCGCAGCGGCGGCGGTGCCGTCGTGACGATACTTATCCCCGCAGAGCATTAGCTGCTGTCAGATTTTGTGAAAAAAAGTTTGACATTCTGGAAACCCCTCTTGTGTGATGAAGAGTAAACAGTCAGAATCTATTGTGTATGCGGAGGTTATCAATGAGATCACGGATTCACTTATCAGAGCATTTTACATATAGTAAATTACTGCGGTTTACACTGCCGTCCATTGTGATGAATATATTTGCCTCACTCTATATCATTGCTGACGGATACTTTGTTGCAAATTTTGCGGGGAAGACGGAGTTTGCTGCTGTAAATCTGATCATGCCCGTACTGAATATACTCGGAACCATCGGCTATATGTTCGGTGTGGGAGGCAGCGCGCTGATCGCAAAGACGCTTGGGGAAAAGGATCGTGAACAGGCGAATCGTCTGTTTTCCCTGATCGTGCTGACCTCTGCGTGCCTTGGCATCCTGATGATGGTGCCGGGGTTTATCTTTATGCCCCGGATCACAGCCCTCCTTGGTGCGGGGGGAGGGCTCCTTGAAAACAGTGTATTGTATGGACGGATATTTATTTTGGCACTTCCCGCATGGATACTGGTATACGAGTTTCAGCTTTTCTTTGTTACTGCCGAAAAACCGGGACTGGGTCTTATGGTCACGGTATGCGCGGGACTTTGTAATATTATATTGGATGCGGTTTTTATCATCGGCTTTAAGTGGGGACTTGCGGGGGCTGCGGCAGCCTCGGCATTAACTCAGATGG
>JAFUWM010000193.1 GCA_017483425.1 Lachnospiraceae bacterium
TATAGTGATCAGAATGAATAAGAAAAGGCTGCTCCTCCTGACCCTTGTAATGTGGGGATTATATACGGCTTCATATTATGTGATCTCCTTGGTCATCACCGGGATGGGCGGTGACGCATCGCTTATGTATGTCTTCTCCTATCTGTTTTCAAGCTCCAGCATAGACAAGGGTAACCTTGCGAATGACTACACGGACGGGGTCATGGTCACGTATCTGGCGCTGTCGGCAGCTCTGTTATTCATAATAGGACTCATAACGTCAATTAAAAATAAGAACAGCGGGGAGTCCGATACCCCTGAGAAAACCATGATGCTTCTGCCACAGGTCCATGAGGCGGACAGGAGAAGCTTTCTTGAAAATTACTTTGAAGGAGACAGACATGCGTATGTCAGAGGATATCTCGAGGCCAATAACGATATACAGATAATAAGCGATTATTCGGCGGGCTCAAACGCGACCACGCTGCTTGCGATAAAGGATAACAGGACTATATTCAGAAAGTATGTGGTGGGGGCGGATGCCGGGAAGCTCCACGACCAGGTTGAATGGATAGAGAGATTCAAGTCAGAGCTTCCTCTGCCGGAGATAATTTCGGAAAAAAGAGGGGAGGGCATGACCCTCTACGATATGCCCGCCATAACGGGTGCGACAGGGTTTTTCGAGTATATACATACGAACCCGATAGAGAGTTCATTTGAGATAATAAGAAAAACTTTTGACAGGCTTGAAAACGGACTGTACGGAAAGAGTGACGGGACAGCCTCCGCTGATGCCATAGAAAGATATATTGATGAAAAAATACTTAAGAACATAAAGCTTATCGAAGCCAATCACAGATGGAGCGAGCTTTTAAGATATGACGAAGTCGTGATAAACGGGAAGAAGGTAAAGGGCTTTCCGAATCTGAAAAGGGCAATGTCCGGTGAAAATCTGAAACGGATTTTCGCTTCAGACAAGGTATCTCCGATACATGGGGACATCACAGTGGAGAATATTATCACTGTGCCTGACTCTAAAAGATATAGTGACGGATATTATCTGATAGACCCGAATACCGGGAATATACTGGACAGCAGATTCATAGATTATGCCAAGCTCTTGCAGTCGCTTCACGGCGGATATGAATTTCTCATGCGTACCGAAAGCTGCAGCATAAACGGTAATGAGATACGCTTTATGTCAGGGATTTCAAAGACATACAGGGATCTGTACGGAGAGTACAGAAAGTACCTTAATGAAAGATTCAGTGAAGATGAAGTCAAAAGCATATATTATCATGAGATAGTCAACTGGCTGCGTCTCATGCCGTATAAGCTTGAGCATGACGAATCAAGGGCGGCGGTATTTCTCGCAGGCATGCTCCTTGCAGTTAATGAAATATTATAATACAATGAACATAGCTAACCAAAATAGATTATGGATGGCGGAGGTAATTGTATGGATATGGAGGAGATGGAAGATATGACCAGTAGTGAAGTGATAGAAAAGCTTGCAAAAGAGACAAGGACTTGGGAAATTAGAAAGCTGCTTGAAGAATGCAAAGATTTGGAAGAGGCAAAAGAAAGATTGGATGAATTGATCGAGGATTCGAAAAAATAAAGGATTGTTTGACTTATTTAATTTGATTTAGTATACTCCTTGTTTGGTACCTATTATGTCAACCCTAATGTTTGTACCGGAATGAGGAGAAAAAATTGAGCTTTATAAAGATTAGGAAAATTATGGCAGTCGGATTAGCTTGCGCGGTTTCGACTGCCTTTTTATGTGGCTGCGCTGCGGAGCTTTCCGGGATCGGGGAGAAAAGCAGTGATGAGGGAGCGCAGACGGAGGAAGAGGAGAGACTTGATGTATCGGTCGCAAACCCGGAGCTAAAGGATATATCGATCAGCTCCAATTTCTCGGGAACGGTCATTGCGGAGAGCGAAGTAAATGTGATCCCTCTTCTTTCCGGAGAAGTCGTAGAGAAGAATTTTGAAGTAGGTGATCATGTAAACGAGGGTGACCTGCTTTTTAAGATAGATGATGAGGCGCTCCAGATCGCGGTGAAGCAGGCGGAGGCATCGCTTACGTCGGCACAGGCCGGACTGTCTACCACCCAGGCGAGCGCGGAGGCAA
>JAFUWM010000194.1 GCA_017483425.1 Lachnospiraceae bacterium
AAACACTCCCCAAAGCGTTTTGCTTTAGGAAGTGTTTTTTCTCTTCTTATACTCAACATATGTATCGCCGTATAGACTCAACAGCTATTTCTCTGATCTTCTTTAATATAATTTCAGTTTAAGCTCCATGTGTACAATCTTTTGCTTTGTTTGCGTTATCCTGTTTCTATTATTTCCCCAGATACTTTGAAAGGGTCTCTGTAATAACCCTGTGATCATCCATATGAGGCAGTCCTGATACGCATATGGTTCCTATGACGCCAACGTTCTTTATTATGAGAGGAAAACCTCCTCCGCAGCATGCATACTCGCTCTCCGGCATACGCTTTGTCTTAGGTGTCTCGCCCGATACCTGTACCTCAGCCCAAAAATGCAGAGAGCTATGCTGCGTCATGTCCACAGTCTTCGCTTTAGCCTTAAGCCACAGGGTATTATTGGCGTTCGTTCCATTAGGGTAGTAGCTGAAAACCGTCAGATGATTCATCCGTATCTCGATTGCTACGGGTTTGGGATACTTCTTACTCGTTTCATACAGGAGATTTCCCAACTCCAGCGCATCTGTCTGTGTAAATGATGCAAATTGAAGTTGTCCCTCCTCTTCCTCGCACTGTTTTATGATATCTTTCGCTTCCATGGTCGCCTCCTTGTCTGTCATAGATTTTTTGAAACCCACAAGTACATAGTATCACATTCATATTTGATTTTTTCTATTCCAACCCATAATTGGGTCATGTCAGTCTCGTTATTATCCCCTGTATATCTATACCGGGATGCGTCAGATACATCCTGCATATCTCGTTTGCAAGTTCCATGTCTATCCCGCAGGATCTTGCAATCACCTCTGGATTCTTACCTTTGTCTGTCAACTTTATAGCCTTTGATATTATGGTATCAATATTGTCCGGCAAACTCTCTTTTTTACTGCCATTCGGAATATCTATCCTATTAAAGAATATTTCTCCGTCCTTTATTTCTGCTATAGCAAAGGTTATTTCCTGTCCCTTTTTCCTCTTGCCGCAGCAGCCGGGATTGAACCATATCCTGCCGTCTTTTTCTGTAAGAGAATATTTATGACTGTGTCCGTAGATTATTACATCATATCCGGATAAGCTGACATCCAGCTTTCCTTTATTGTGAGTGACGAAGAAACGCTTGCCTCCAAGTTTAACTGATGCGTTTAACGGGATGCTCTCCGCCCAACCCTTGTCAGCGTTTCCTCTTACAATGGTCAGTGGTGCAATATGCTTCAGATCCTCTACGACCTCCGAAGTGTCTATATCACCTGCATGTATGATATGATCCACATCGAACAGCCCCTTTTTTACTTCATCCCGAAGAAGACCGTGAGTATCCGAAAGTATCCCTATTCTCAAATGGTCTCCTCTCATATCGAAATTCATACACATTCTGTTTATCTAGCCAGATAAATTGCACCGGAGTTATTCTCGGTCTCTTCAAGGAAATATGCCTTCTCACAAGGTGTATTTGAAATGCTTCCGTGAAGGGGGATCTCCTCACCATTATCAACACACGGTGTACCGACGCCGTTTAGTCCGCATGTGGTGAGAAAACCGGCTGTAAATGAGCTCAGCCAGTTAGTTCCTTTATTATCATAGTATTCGGGAGATACAGTAAGATCCAGACCCTTTCCGTTATGCACTTCGAAAAGCCGCATACCGTCACCCTTTCCTCCCACTAATCTGTGTTCCTCAATACCATACAGCTGACTGGCATGTCCTATATACCTGTTCATTTTTGCTCCTTTCACATGATCGGTCTCACGGAACCGTATAACTTCTCATACCTGTCAAATACTTCCAGGTATTTTTTATGATACTCTTCCCTGGGCTCATATGTTTTCTTTATCTCGATCATATAAGATGCCGCGTCATCAAGATCCTTAAACGTTCCCAGCGCGATCCCTGTCATCATCGCACAGCCTGCTGTTCCCGCATCAACAGTCTTTAAGGCAACAATGGGAAGCCCTAGAATATCAGCTTTCATCTGCATCCACGTTTCGGAACGGGCGCCACCTCCAGTATCGTGGAGTTTTTTTACACTTGCCTCTGCTCCTGTGACATTTTTATAATTCAGGTACATCTCATAAGTAACACCTTCCATACATCCTCTGTATATCTCGGCCACGGACGTGTCCGTTGTGAGCCCCACAATAACGCCCTTGGACTCTGTATCCATATAGGGAGTTGCCGCACCCGCAAAATGCGGAAGCACGAGCATTCCGGAAGGTCCGTCCGGATCCAGACCATCTGCTTTTCTTTTTGCGGCATACTGCCGCTCCAAAAATTCGTTTACTGTCATTCCGGCTTCTTTTGCAAGGATTTCCTCATGCCTTGCGAGCGTCTGCGTAGCCCACTGTATCAGTGCGCCCCCGGTATAGGAAAAAGCGTATGTGACGTATTTCCCGGGAATCGCATAAGGCACTATCACGTATTTTCCGGGCATCATCTTACCCACATCGGGCTTTTGGTCAAAAACAGGGGTAAGACATTGTACCGTTCCTGCGCCGTCAACCGCAACATCGGACGAGAACGCTCCTGCGCCAATAGCGGCAGCTACCTGATCCTGACTCATGGCGATGACATGACAGTCATGAGGAAGACCTGTTTTCTTTGACACGATTTCTTTTATGATGCCCGCATCGCTCCCTGTGGGTACCGGTCTTGACATAAGAGCGGCATCAATTCCGGCAACATCAAACAGCTCACTGCTCCAGCATAGCTTTTCTATGTCAAACGCCATGCTGCGGGTGGCAAGGGAATAATCGATCACAGCATTACCTGTCAGTGAAAAGACAACAAAGTCCTCCATTTGAAAAATATGTCTTGTTTTTTCATAAACCTGCGGATCATGTCGTTTCCGCCACATCATTTTGGGCAGCCCGTACATCTCGTGAGGAGTGATGCCGGTGATCTCAGCAATGTGTTTTGCACCCAGCGCATCAGTAAGCTCAGCGCATTCCGCCGCCCCTCGCGGGTCGGTATAAAGCATGGCTGAAGCCAGCGGCGAGCCCTCCGCGTCTGTCATGACAAATGTCTCTCCGAAGCTCGTCACACCGATACCGGCAATGTCTGTGTACTGTTCCGCCATCTCGCTGATAACGTCATATATACTGACCATGAGTGCGGTCACATCTATCTCATGGCCGCCCGCTCCTCTCCTGGCAGGATAATCTCTGTATGCACGCCCCAGCTGCATACCTTTTTCATCAAAAACAGTGCATTTGCACCCGGTTGTTCCAATATCAAGACCTGCGATCCTCATACTCGTGAACTCCTATACTTGAACCTCAATCTATGTCAACCCATTCGTATCCTAGATACGTTACGAATGCTTCCTCAAGAATGTCCTTCATATGTCCCACGCCGATTGATGTATGATGCTTGAATCCTCTTCGCGCCAGTTTTATCATCTTGTCCTGCATGTCAGGGATCTCACATACACCTCCGCACCCGAAGAACTCTTCTTCTAGGGGATCGTCGGTAAACCGGGCATGAACCCTCTGTTGCAGAACGCAAGTGCAAACGTCATCTTCTTCATTTCAAATCCTCCTTTGCAAATACCTTCATGGCTTCCTTAACATTATCTTTCATAGCCTGCCGCGC
>JAFUWM010000195.1 GCA_017483425.1 Lachnospiraceae bacterium
ATCTGCCCGTATTCATCCTGACAGAAATATGATTTCATCCCGTGGAAGATCCCGGCTCTTCCGGTTGCTATGGTCGCTGCAGTCTCAAACGTATCCACGCCCCTTCCCGCCGCTTCGCAGCCAATAAGGCGTACATCCTTGTCCTCTATAAAATTGTAAAAGCTCCCGATAGCGTTTGATCCGCCGCCTACGCAGGCTATTACCGCGTCCGGAAGCCTGCCCTCCTTTTCAAGCATCTGCTCCTTTATCTCTTTGGATATGACCGCCTGAAAATCACGCACTATCGTCGGGAAAGGATGAGGACCCATGACGGATCCGAGACAGTAGTGCGTATCGCTGATCCTTGAGGTCCACTCCCTCATGGCCTCTGATACGGCATCCTTCAATGTCGCGGTGCCTGATGTCACAGGGATCACCTCGGCGCCTAAAAGCCTCATCCTGTATACGTTTAGCGCCTGTATTTTAGTATCCTCCTCGCCCATGAATACGACACATTCCATGCCCATTAGAGCCGCGGCCGTAGCCGTTGCGACGCCGTGCTGTCCTGCTCCTGTCTCAGCTATAAGCCTCGTCTTCCCCATCTTTTTTGCAAGGAGAGCCTGCCCCAGCACATTGTTTATCTTATGCGCCCCGGTATGGTTTAAGTCCTCACGCTTTAAGTATATCTTCGCCCCGCCGAGATCGTTTGTCATCTTCTCGGCGTAATAAAGCCTTGACGGTCTCCCAGCGTATTCATTAAAAAGAGTTGTAAGCTCCCTGTTAAACTCAGGATCGTTTTTATATTTGTTATAAGCCTCCTCAAGCTCTATCACCGCATTCATGAGAGTCTCGGGTATGTACTGCCCCCCATGCTCTCCAAATCTTCCCGCAGGATTTGTCATCTCTTTGTTTCCTTTCCTTACTTATATTGTTTCCGTCATAGCGTTTCCGATCCTCGCACCAAGGATACAAACTGCTTCATCTTATCCTTATCTTTTAATCCGTCAGTCTCTATCCCCGAGCTTACATCCACAGCAAACGGGCGGAGTGTCCTTAAAGCTTCCTCTACATTATCAGGCGACAGCCCTTCCGCAAGGAAATACGGCCGCTTCATCCCCTTTAGCAGCTCCCAGTCAAATACATTTCCCGTCCCCGTGCCGGAATCAAGCAGGACATAGTCAGCACTGCTCTCCTCCGCTGCCATGATGTCTTTTTTTTCACTGATTTTAAACGCCTTGATCAGAGGTTTATCCGTGAGCTCCCTGAGTCCTTTTATATACTCTTCATCCTCAGATCCGTGAAGCTGCGCCATATCTATAGTGGAGCTTTCAAGAAGCTCTGCTATCCTGTCCGGCTTCTCGTCTACAAACACGCCGACAACTTTTATCTCCGGGTCAAGCAGCGCCTTAAGCTCACCTGCCTTATCGGGCGAGACGTATCTTTTACTCCACGATGCAAACACAAAGCCGATATAATCCGGCTTCAGTTCATTCACGGCTTCTATGTCCTCATATCTTGAGAGTCCGCAAAGCTTTATCTTTGTCATATTCCGCCCTTAAGCTCCGTAAGCTTCGCCTTTTTATCAGCCGCTCTCATTAGCGTCTCGCCGACAAGCACGGCATCGGCACCGATCTCCCTTAGTCTCTTCACATCCGAAGCATCCTTTACCCCGCTCTCCGAGACGAAGATCAGATCCTCCGGCACCAGCTCCCTCAGTCTCCTGCTGTTATCAGTATCAACCGAAAAATCCCTGAGGTTTCTGTTATTTACGCCTATGACTCGCGCGCCGGCAGAAACCGCAAGCTTTACCTCATATTCATCATGGGCTTCGACAAGCGCCGAAAGCCC
>JAFUWM010000196.1 GCA_017483425.1 Lachnospiraceae bacterium
CTTCATCGTATTTCCGAGATATATTCCCGTAACCTCCGATATGGACGCGCCGTTATTGCGCTCCGAGAGCATTCCCGCGAAGTAGTCATGCACTGCTCCCGCAAAGACCGTACCAAAGGTGATCCAGAGGAACACTATCGGTCCCCACTGCGCTCCCTGCATGGCTCCGAATATAGGACCGAGTCCTGCAATGTTCAAAAGCTGCACCAGGAAAAGCTTCCACTGGGGCATCACTACATAGTCCACGCCGTCATTTATCGCAACGGCAGGTGTTTCCCTGTCATCCGGGCTTAAGATATTGTCCACGACTTTCCCATAAAACAAATATCCACAGACAAGAATAACAATACAGAGAATAAAGCTGATCATATGAATGCCTCCCTCCTGTGCGGTCATTATATTATATTGGTTGTTTTCTCCCCCGCACGATGATCAAAATACCTCTAAATATTTATTTTAGTACTTTTATAAAAAAATTCAAGATTCTTCCTTTATCGCTGCACTAATCAGTCCTTTAAAAAGAGGATGCGGTCTGTTGGGTCTGCTCTTAAACTCCGGATGCGCCTGCGTCGCTATGAAGAAAGGATGTGATGGAAGCTCGCACATCTCTACTATATGACCGTCAGGTGATGTTCCCGAAAGCTTCAGCCCGTTTGCCTTAAGCATATCCCTGTAGTCGTTATTTACCTCATACCTGTGACGGTGCCGCTCATTTATCATACCCTTCTGATATAATCTGAACGCCATGGAATCCTCCGCCAGCACGCAGGGATATGAGCCGAGGCGCAGGGTGCCTCCTATATCCGTAACTCCCTCCTGATCCGGCATAAGAGCAATTACAGGATTCTCTGTATCAGGCTTAAGCTCTATTGAATGTGCGTCTTTAAGTCCGCATACATTCCTCGCATATTCGACTATAGCCATCTGCATACCGAGGCAGATACCCAGATACGGCATCCCGTTTTCCCTTGCGTACTTTATGGCGGATATCATTCCGTCTATTCCCTGTCGCCGAACCCTCCGGGAACAAGCAGACCGTCCGCGTCGCCAAGGTACTCCGATACATTTTCGTCATTGACCTGCTCTGAATCGATCCACTTGATGTTCACTACCGCGTGATTGTCTATACCCCCGTGCTTTAAGGCTTCAACCACGGAGATATACGCGTCGTGAAGAGATGTATACTTTCCGCAGAGGGCGATCGTTACATGCTTTGTAGGATTCTTGATCTTTCTTATCATCTCGTTCCAGTCGTTTAAGTCCGGTTTCCTGTTCTCTATCTTTAAGGCATCGCATACAACCCCGGCAAGGTTTTCTTCCTCCATTGCGAGAGGCACCTCATAGAGATACTCCTGATCAAGATTATTCAGCACACGCTCTTTAGGAACATTACAAAAGAGCGCGATCTTATCCTTCAAATGATCATCAAGCGGATATTCAGACCGGCATACGATCACGTCGGCATGAAGACCCAGCCCCTGCAGCTCCCTTACCGAAGCCTGTGTAGGCTTTGTCTTCATTTCCTGGGAGGCCTTCAGGTAAGGTATCAGCGTTACATGGATAATTATCGCGTTATCCTGTCCGACCTCATGCTGGAACTGCCGTATGGCTTCGAGGAAAGGCTGGCTCTCTATATCGCCGACGGTGCCCCCGATCTCTATTATCGCTATATGTGTATCCTTATCCGTGGTGTTTCTGTAGAATCTGCTCTTGATCTCGTTTGTGATGTGAGGGATGACCTGTACCGTGCCTCCGCCATAATCGCCTCTGCGCTCTTTATTGAGTACCGACCAGTATATTTTGCCTGTGGTGACATTTGAGTTGAAGTTCAGACTTTCATCTATGAAGCGTTCGTAATGCCCGAGATCCAGATCGGTCTCAGTTCCGTCATCGGTCACGAATACTTCCCCGTGCTGAGTAGGGTTCATTGTTCCGGGATCTATGTTTATATAGGGATCGAATTTCTGCATCGTGACCTTATATCCTCTTGCTTTCATGAGGCGCCCGAGCGACGCCGCCGTGATCCCCTTACCAAGTCCTGATACGACCCCTCCTGTCACAAAAACATACTTCACGCACATACAGATCTCCTCCAATAAATAAAAAAGAGCGCAACCTCTACGGCTGCGCCCTTGCAGTATCTTTCAAACAATTAATTTTACAAATCTTTATGGGCTTTTGTCAAGGCTTCCCGGATATCAGCTTCCATGGCTTTGACATTACCCTGTACCATCTCCTTCGATCCGCCTCCCCGGGCATCCAGCTTTTCACGCAGAAGCTTTGATATATCCCTTGCATCCCCCGACGGATATGAAAGTATGTAATTATATCCGTCTTTTTCATCGGAAGCAAAGACAGCGCATATCCCCGTATATCTTCCTGACAGCTCATTGACCGCGTTTCTTTGCACTATATTATCCACGGGATCAGTAAATATTACCGCATCCGTTATATCCGGGGGCAGTTCCCCGATATCCGCTTCAAGCCTTGCTTTCGCGGCATTTTTAATCTTTATTTCAAGCTCGTTGTTTTCCCGTAGTATCCTTGTGACTGCTTCATTTAAGCTGTCGGGGCTTTCCGACAGCGTGTGTGAGATCTCCTCTATGGTATCATGCACACCGCACAGATAATCATAAGCCCTTTCTCCCGCAAGAAAAGTAAGTCTCATGCCGCCCTTATATCTTATCGCCTTTATGATCTTTATTATGCCTATCTCGCCGGTGCGCGCAACATGCGGAGCGCAGCAGGCACAGACATCCACATCCGGTATTGTGACAAGCCTTACATCACTTTCAAGCGCCTTTTTGCTGCGATATTCCTCTCCGGCAAGTTCCTCCTCAGAGTAGTATCTGCATGTCACGGTAAGATTCAGATACACGACTTTATTGGCTTCTTTTTCAAGCTCTTTCAGATCCTCCCGGCCAAGCTCCTTTGATGTATCAAGCGTCACGATATTATCAGAGAGATGAAATCCAACATTTTCTGAGTGCCATCTGCTGTGAAGAAGCCCTGATAAAATATGCTCCCCGGTATGGTTCTGCATATTTGAAAACCTGTGGTGCCAGTCAATGATCCCCCTGACCTCGTCTCCCTCATGCAGATCGGCAATACCGCAGTCAACTTCATGGATTATTATATCGTCATTTATAGAAACATGGATCACATCAAAGCCCGACAGCTTCCCTCTGTCTGAGGTCTGTCCTCCCTCCTCCGGGAAAAAGAGTGTCTGATCCAGCTCGATCAGGCAGCCCCCGTCTGCCGCCTCGCTTACACTCACTATTCTTCCCGTAAACTCCTTCTCATACGGTTTATCATCATATAATTTAACAGTTAACATCTTCTTAGTATTTGACTTAATCACTCTGATTGTGATAATCTCTCTGAAATAGTTTTCTATATATTTTAGCCAGTTGTCAATTGCACCATCACTTGTTCCATTATTGTACCACATTCGAAAGGTGTATAGGTATAATTCGCGCATAGTATATCATATTAAATTAAATGTCCATTTGCGCTATTGTGTATTTTTGTGTATCATAAGGAGGCGATCATTTGAATCAAAGGATGCTTGCTATCATTGACCTTAAAAAAGCCGGATACGTTTTAGAACGTCACGGAGCAAATCATGATATATACAGGAATTATGTAACAGGTGATAAAATACCCTTAAAACGTCATGATTTTAACAATAATGATCGAAAATACATAAATAAAGAAATAAGAAAAAAACATGGAAAAAACTAATGGAGGCAATGTATGAAATACGTATATACTGCTGTATTTACTATCGAAAATGAGCATACTGTTTATGCCCGTATCCCCGATTTGCCGGGATGCATCACCACCGGTAAGGATCTCAATGACGCATTATTACAAGTTACTGATGCCGCAAGCATTTGGCTTATTTCTGCTGAGGATAATGATGATGATATACCTGCTCCCACACCGCAGGAGACAATTCGGCGTGAGAATGGACAGCTATTGTCTTTGATATCAATAGATACCATTCTTTATCGTTCCCTAAACGATACCAGGGCAGTAAGAAAGAATGTATCTCTGCCTCTGTGGATGGTCAACCTTGCCTCCAAAAGAGGGATAAATTGTTCTAAAGTCCTACAGCAAAGCCTTCAATCCATCTTCAGCAACTCTCAATAAAGGCGGGATGTTTAATCCCGCCTTTAAGTGTCTTTATCTGTCAAAATCAGACTACACCCTGAGCCTCCATGGCTGTTGCTACCTTCTTGAAGCCGGCTATGTTCGCGCCTGCTACATAGTTGCCTTCCATGCCATACTCTTTGGCAGCATCGGCAATGCTCTTGTAGATATTTGCCATGATGCCCTGAAGCTTGCTGTCTACCTCCTCGAAGCTCCATGAGAGCCTCTCCGAGTTCTGGCTCATCTCAAGCGCTGACGTTGCCACACCGCCTGCGTTTGCAGCCTTGCCGCAGACAAAGAGCACATTGTTCTTTTGCAGATACTCTGTAGCCTCGATGGTCGTAGGCATATTTGCGCCCTCGCATACCGCCTGTACGCCGTTTGCGACAAGCGCCTTGGCATCATCAAGATCAAGCTCATTCTGTGTAGCGCAGGGAAGAGCCACGTCACACTTGATGGTCCATACGCCGTGCTCGCCGTTCTTCTTCTCATGATATTCCGCAGAGGAGCGCGCGCTTGCGTACTCGGTAAGCCTTGCCCTCTTTACTTCCTTGACCTCTTTCAAAAGATCCACATCTATTCCCTCGGGATCATATATCCAGCCTGTAGAATCAGAGCAGGTCACAACCTTAGCGCCGAGCTGCTGAGCCTTCTGAGCAGCGTATATAGCCACATTTCCGGCGCCGGATATGGCAACCGTCTTACCCTTAAGAGCTGTCCCGTGATCCTTAAGAAGCTCCTCTGTAAGATATACAAGGCCATAACCCGTAGCCTCGGTACGGGCAAGAGAACCGCCGTATGTAAGACCCTTTCCTGTAAGCACGCCCTCGTAAGCATCCCTTATCCTCTTGTACTGGCCGAAAAGGAAGCCTATCTCTCTTCCGCCTACACCGATATCTCCGGCAGGTACGTCGGTATCGGGTCCTATATGCCTGTAAAGCTCTGTCATGAAGCTCTGGCAGAATCTCATTATCTCATTGTCAGACTTGCCCTTGGGATCGAAGTCGCATCCGCCCTTGCCTCCGCCGATCGGAAGTCCGGTAAGGCTGTTCTTAAAGATCTGCTCGAAGCCTAAGAATTTGATTATGCCGAGATTTACCGAAGGATGGAAACGAAGTCCTCCCTTATA
>JAFUWM010000197.1 GCA_017483425.1 Lachnospiraceae bacterium
AAATATAAGAACCGTGCCTGCCGCATATATACCCCAGCCTGAAAACTCCTCATTAAAGAAAATATAGAAAAGCATAAACAGCAGATACATGACAATAAAGATCCCGCTGATGATCCATGTAAGCTCATCGGTATGACTCTCTTCCCTGCAAAAAATAAAACATACCGCGAAGACCAAGGTCGGGAACAAAGCCGCGCATATAAGCTTCCATTTTTCCATATCCGCTATGCCGTCAAGCGATTCATAAGCTATTGTCAGGCAGACGATTATCAGCAAAAAAGCCTGCCTTGCTGGTATGGAATCAGGATAATTCATGCCATGCCATATGAATTCCAGCACATTGGTATTGAATGAAAAATAAAAAAAGACTATAAGTAACGCTCTTACTATCTTGTGCCGTGTAAGGATTTCCTTATTCATGAAAAAAAGCGGCAGAAAGATGAGCAGCGCAAGAGATGCATATGTTGCGGGCTCGTGTCCGAGCCCCGTCTCAACTCCTACAGCAGCGAGGGATCTCAGCATAAGCTCCGGCAATGAAAGATAGAATTCTATCTCACTGGGAAAGCTGTTTCCCATAAAAGACGTGTCCCTTATTATCAGATACTCAGGCACGATAAGAACCGCCGTCATGCCTGCGGCGAGTATGGATGAGCCCGCAAAACGCGCAAGCGATAAGATCAGATTCTTTATTCCGGCAAAGCTTTCGACAGAAACGGCTATGAAATATATGATAAAGAATATATCCATTATCATGGCGATATAGTAATTCGTCCATGTTATAAAAGCCATTACCAGGATATAGCGTGCTGCGCTTCTCTTTAATTCAATATCCTTCACGAGCTTTTCCATATACATTATCGCAAGCGGGGCAAGGGCTATACCCCACATCCACATGACGTTCCAGTCGTAGGATGCCATGAAGCCGGAAAAGCCATAGCACAGGGAAAAAAGCACCGCAATCATCCGCCTTATCCTCTGATCCCTGAATATGAGATATCTGCACATGGAAGCGGAGGCGAAGGATATTTTCATATAGGTAATAAAGGTAAGAAACTCCAGCAGAAATCTCTCGGGGATAATCACGCTTATAAAGTTCAGCGGATCAGAAAGATAGTAAACGTACATCGCGAAAAAGGACGAGCCGAGCCCCAGATCAAAGCTGTATTTAAGGCTTTTCCCTTCGATGAGCCGGCGTCTCAGCTCATACAGAAAGGGCAGATACTGATGATAGAGATCCTTCCTTAAAAAAGTCACGCGCCCTGCGGGATATATCCCCTGGATGAAGCTGTAGATCAAAAGCATCAAAAAAGACAGTATAAAGGCTGTCCGGCAGGGATGCACGCTTATTCTTTGCTTAGCTTTTTCCGTCAAAGAGCTCATGATATTGAAGGACTCTGTATTCTGATATAGTCTTATCCTCTTCTGTCTCCTTATCATTAAGGTGATGACCTTCCGCGTCAATGGTACGTATGGCGGACAGAACAGGATATTTTAATGAGGTATCCATCAAAAAGCTCAGGTAAGGATATCTCCCGGCTCCGGCGATCTCAAGTGTCCTGCCGCCAAGGAAATTCGCGCTTGTATCGCCGCCGCTTTGCCCTGATATATCGTAATTTGCCCAGATCACATACGGCACTATATAACGGTTTTCCACATCAGCTTCACTTAAGTTCCTTGAATCCTTGCCCTGTATCCTTAAGACCGGTCTCACGACAGAGTCAGACGGCTGATGATCGCCGAACATCACAATGACCGTGGGATCTTCCTTTTCAGCAAAGTAGTCAACTAGATATTTAAATGCCTCATCCGATTTTTTTATAAGTGTCAGATATCTTTCAGTGGTTTCTTTGTTCTTCAGGTTTTTATCAGACTCGATCTTTATCTTAGAAGGAAGATTCTTATATGCCTTGTCATAGGGACTGTGGTTTTGCATAGTGACGCAGAAAGCAAAAAGCGGCTTCCCCGAACCCTGATTTGACTCATATTCTGATATCAGCTTACGGGAGCACTCCATATCGCTTATGTAATCACGAACCCGTGAGGCATCCTTGTCAAAATCATCAATAAAAAGTTCTCTCTCAAATCCAAGCTGCGGATAGACCCTTCCCCTGTCCCATCCCGCCTCATAGTAAGGGTGCATTCCCACCGTAGCGTATCCATTATCTTTTAAATAAGCCGGAATCGCGTATATCCCCTCGTCTACATACTGCTGGAACGGTATGGAGCCCTCCGGAAGAAACGCCAGTGAATTTCCGGTCAGGAACTCAAACTCGGTATTCGGAGTATTGCCGCCGACTATGGATACATTAAGCTCCCCGGTCAGGGCATTCTTGTATTCTCCTTTTTGAAGTGAATGAACAAAGGGCATATAGTCTTCATTCGTTTCAAAATCTCCCAGCACGGAAAGATCAGAAAACGCCTCGTTCATCACTACTATGATATTGGCCTTGTTTTCATCAGGCGGTACCGCTTTGTAGTTATTAAGTATGTTATCTGCTTTTTCTTTTGAATAATCTTCGGGTCTTTTTACATTTATATACTGAAGCTCCATGAGAAAGGCCGTGAGAGTTCCGTCACGCTCTGATATCGCAGTCGGGGTAAAAAGCTTCGTGTAGAACCCGAAGAAATTCTTAGCAAACTCCGTCTGCACGAATGAGGTATAGAGCACGATAAACACAAAAGACAAAACAACGCCTACTGCCCTCACCGCATAAATTTCAGCTCCTGTATCCGGCAAAAGGCTTTTTAATGAAAGGTCTGCCAGACCGCTTATAATAAACAGCATGACAAAACCTGAGATACAGAGCACGGCTCTTAAACCCGGCACGTAATTATATCCGCCCGCAACCTCGGCAGCGATCCCAAGAGAACCCAGATCCCATGGCAGAAGTGTAACTCCCCTGAACTCCACGAGATAATACTCCGCAAGACCTAAGATCATGAACACAACGCACATGATCCTTAAAGAGATCGAGAGCTTCCCGGTAAGAAAAAAGAAAAGGGTATTTATCAGAATGAAGAGAAGTATATTTAATACCTGTATCCCCGCCTTCATCCTCACGAAAGGATTGTGGGTATACGCCTCAAAGATGTACATGATAAGGGCGGGGATCACAATATACAAAAGAATGTTGTTTTTTAGTATTATCATCTGATTTTACCGTCCGTATATATGGAAAATATTCCCTTACAAAACATACATTTTCCATATATACTGCACTGTAATACTCATCTGTAAATAATATCCTCTCTCGCAGGTCCGTTGGAGATCAACGTGATCGGATATCCTATCTGCTTCTCGATGAAGAGTATGTATTCCCTGCAGTTCTCCGGCAGCTCCTCAAACTTCTTTATGCCTCTAATGTCGCACTTCCATCCGGGAAGTGTCGTAAGAACCGGCTTCGCTCTCTCAAGGTCTCTTGGATTAGGGAATTCATGAACCGTCCTGCCGTCGATCTCATAGTCCGTGCAGACAGGGATCTCATCTAGATATCCCAGTGCATCTACCACTGTAAACGCGACATCAGTAGTTCCCTGTACCCTGCATCCGTAGCGGCTTGCAACACAGTCATACCAGCCGACCCTTCTCGGTCTTCCGGTGGTAGCCCCGTACTCTCCTCCGTCTCCGCCGTGCTGTCTGAGTTCTTCCGCCTCATCCCCGAAGATCTCCGACGTAAAGGCGCCTGCGCCTACCGCGGAGGAATATGCCTTTGAAACCGTCACGATCTTTTGTATCTCATGTGGCGCTATGCCAAGGCTTACCGCCCCGTATGAAGCGATCGGCGAGGATGATGTGACCATGGGATAAATTCCGTTATCAGGGTCTTTCATTGATCCGAGCTGGCCTTCAAGAAGTATCGTCTTTCCTTTTTTAAGCTCCTCTGTACAATAAAGACTTACATCGGTAAGATAAGGCTTTATTATATCCCTGTATTCCATGCAGGTTTCAAAAAGCTCCTTTGGATCAAGCGGATCCTTATGGTAGAGTCCCGTGAGCATCACGTTTTTTAAGGTACAGATATCTTCAAGCCTTTCCTTCAAATAATCCTCATCCAGAAGATCACATGCCTGAATCCCCTTCTTTGCGTATTTATCCGAATAAAATGGCGCTATGCCGCTGTGTGTTGATCCAAACGCCTTTCCCGAAAGCCTCTCCTCCTCACATACATCGAAAAGCACGTGATAAGGCATGAGGATCTGAACCCTTTCGGATATGAGTATCTTTGGTCTTGGCACACCCTTTGACACTATATCGTCAACCTCTGATTTAAGCTTCATCACATCAAGCGCGACGCCGGAGCCTATGACATTCGTCACGTTCTCGTTAAACACGCCCGAAGGGCACGTATGAAGCGCAAACTTTCCGTATTTATTCTTTATCGTGTGTCCGGCGTTTGCCCCGCCCTGAAAACGGGCAACTACATCTGCTTCCTCTGCAAGTACGTCAGTTATCTTGCCCTTTCCCTCATCGCCCCAGTTGGCTCCTACTATAGCTTTAACCATTATACATTTACCTCCGCCTTTTCCCCGAGCAGGTCCTTATACTTAAGAAGCACAGGCTCCACATCCTCCTTTATAAACCTCTCCACCTGATGAGAAGCGCAGCCCGTATATTTTGCAGGATCAAGTCCTTCCTTCAGTACATCCAGAGAAACGCCGAACATATCATCAGCGGCAATAAGCTCTAAAAGATCATTATCAAGCCCGTCAGCCTTCACATGCTTACCGGCCTCCATGGAAAGTTCCCTGATCCTCTCATGTAGCTCCTGCCGGTTTCCGCCCTTATTCACGCAGTCCATCATGATGTTCTCTGTCGCCATGAAAGGAAGCTCAGCCATGAGATGCTTATATATGACCTTATCATATACCACAAGCCCGTCCACGACATTCATATCAAGCGTAAGTATCCCGTCTGTAGCAAGGAACGCTTCGGGAATTGAAAGCCTTTTATTTGCCGAATCATCAAGGGTTCTTTCAAACCACTGTACCGATGACGTGATCCATGTATTCATGGTATCCGACATAACATACCTTGAAAGAGATGCTATCCTCTCCGAACGCATCGGATTTCTCTTATAAGCCATCGCGGACGATCCGATCTGGGATTTCTCAAAAGGCTCCTCTATCTCTTTTAAATGCTGCAAAAGTCTGATATCGTTGGACATTTTGTGGGAAGATGCCGCGATGCCCGCAAGCACGTTCAGTACCCTTGCGTCGACCTTTCTAGAATACGTCTGCCCCGATACCGGATAGCAGGAATCAAAGCCCATCTTCTCCGCTATCATCGGATCGAGCTTATCGACCTTATCCTGATCTCCGTCAAAAAGTTCCAGAAAAGACGCCTGCGTGCCCGTGGTTCCCTTGGAGCCCAGAAGCTTAAGCGACCCCTGCACATATTCAAGATCGTTAAGATCCATCAGAAAGTCCTGAAGCCAGAGCGACGCCCTCTTTCCTACTGTCGTAGGCTGCGCCGGCTGGAAATGTGTAAAGCCCAGAGTCGGCAGAGCCTTATGCTCATCCGCAAAATCCCTAAGCTCCGCTATGACATTTACAAGCTTCTTTTTTATGAGGGACAGGGCGTCATTCATTATGATGATGTCCGTATTATCTCCCACATAGCAGGATGTAGCGCCCAGATGGATGATCCCGGCAGCTTTCGGACACTGCTTTCCGTAAGCATACACATGACTCATGACATCATGCCGGACTTCTTTCTCTCTTGTCCTCGCCACATCGTAGTTTATATCATCAACATGAGCCTTCATCTCATCGATCTGCTCATCAGTGATATTAAGCCCAAGCTCTTTCTCCGTCTCGGCCAGAGCTATCCATAGCTTTCTCCATGTCGAGAACTTCTTATCCTCGGAGAATATATACTGCATTTCTTTCCCCGCATACCTCTCCGAAAGCGGACTTATATAGCTGTCAGTATCACTCATACGATCATCCTTTCAAACCACTGCCAAAACCAAAGAGACATTATATATCACACCTCACGTCATTTCAAATGCAACCAAAGCTCTTATTTCATTGTATTTTCTCCCACCCTTTGCACACATCACACCAACCGGCTGCATCTGAAGCTTTCTCCAATTCCTCCCGTGTAAGCTTCACCGATGTGAATTCATTACCGCCGGCGGGATACACATATGCAAATCTCTTCATTGAGACATCCAGCCAGACAGGTATATCCGCCGATATGCCAAACGGACAGACTCCACCCGGCACAAAGCCGATAAGCTCCTCCACCCTGTCTCTCGGAATCATGCCGGGCTTTGTATGAAACTTTGCCTTGAATTTCGAACTGTTCACGCGCCCGTCTCCGGCCATTACAACTACAACAGGCTTACCATCAACCAGAAAGGATAAGGTCTTTGCGATCTCTGCTTCCGAGCACCCGATCTGCTGCGCAGCGTGCTCTACAGTGTCGATCGTCTCTGCGTGCTCCGTGATACGATCCGCATATCCTTTATTTTTCAGCCATTCATAAACCGTCTCGTTTTTATGCATTATCACTCCTGTTCTTACTCAAACGCTGCAGCTACCTTTGGCAACAGTTCACGGATCTTTAAATGCTGGGGACAAACTCTCTCACATTTACCGCATCTGATACAATCGGAAGCCCTGCCATGCTCTCCGCCTGTTACTATATTTTCGTAATAATATGCCGTGTTCCAGTTATGGAACGCCTCATGCGCATTAAGGGCTGCAAAGAGATCCGGAATGCGTATTCCCCTCGGACATTCGCTTTCTTCTATGCAATATCTGCAAGCTGTGCACGGGATCAGATTGAGTCCTTTGAATATCTCACAAACCTTCTTTACCGCATCCATCTCTGTATCCGTCAAAGGCTCAAAATCTTTCATTGCACCGGTATTATCCTGCATCTGTGCCATATCACTCATTCCGGAGAGTACAACCGCTATATTAGGGAAGCTGCCCGCGAATCTTACTGCGTAGCTTGCATTGCTTCCACCATTTAAGTTGCGAAGGATCTGATCCGCATCTTTAGGGAGATTCACGAGACTTCCGCCCTTTACCGGCTCCATAACAAGTACAGGCTTACCAAACTTCTCACATACTTCATAGACCTTTCCCGCTTCAACCGATGCATCCTCATAATCCAGATAATTAAACTGTATCTGAACCACCTCCACCTCGGGATGCTCTGATAGGATCATGTCAAGAACTTCCGCCTTATCATGGAAGGATATTCCAAAATGCCTGATCAATCCCTCTTCCTTAAACTTATATGCCGTTTCATATGCCTTACACTTTTTGAACTTCTGGTAATTGTTCCGATCCTGCGCATGCATCAGATAAAAATCAAAGTAGTCCACTCCACACCATGCAAGCTGCTTTTCAAAGAATGGACGGATTTCATCCTGTGATTTGTAATATGGATCTGTCAGCTTATTTGTAAGCAAAAATTGCGACCGGTCATATCTTTTCACCACGCAATCTCTGATCGCTGTCTCCGACTGTCCGCCGATATAGCCGTGTGCCGTATCAAAATAATTGAAGCCCGCATCAATAAAAGCATCTGCCATTTTGGTGAACTCATCATAATCAACCTGCCCATCCTTCATTGGCAGGCGCATACATCCGAAACCGAAATTCACATGAATCTCCGGAAAAAATCTATTTTGCTGCATCGTCCGACCTCCTTTTCTGTTTAATTAATCTCTGCCATAAAACAATTATTCGGGATTCCTCAACAACATAATCGAAAGGACAAATGCTGAGAACAAGTCTCACTCATACAGTTCTGTTCTTCGAAGAGATGTATATGGTCGTTGCTTACGTTTTCCAGTAGCTCCAGAGAGATTTACTTCTGCTATTATCAGCTCTTCCTTATCGCCTGCAAGTGCAATTGTCTCTCCGTCAAATCCTGCAACAAGAGACTCTCCTGAGAAGTCCATATCACCTTCTCTCCCAACACGATTACACATAGCAACATTGACACTGTTCTGGAATGCCTGCACCTTCACTTCCCACCGGAATAGTTCCGACGGCTCTGCCTTAGTATTTGCTGTTGGTATGATAATCAGTTCTGCTCCGCGCAGTGCCTCGGTGCGAATGCTCTCCGGATAATGACGATCAAAACAGACCACAATACCGATTTTCCCAAATCTTGTATCAAAAACAGTAAAACCTTCTTCGGATGGCGCATAGTAATCCTGCTCATAAAATTGCTCACACTGAGCAATATGAACCATCTTCTGTCTGCCAACTATTTCACCCTTATCATCTATCAACAGACTCATATCGTATCGGCGGTCGTTTTCCTCGATATAAAAGTTAGGTGAAGCATAAATATGATTCTCAAGGCAGGCAGTCTGAATTCCTTTTACATAATCACTATCCAGCGAGAAAGAATACTCCTTCACATCCCTTTTCGGATATTGCGGAAAGAACGGTTAAAGCTGTATTTCCGGAAAGCAGATAAGATCCGCGCCTTTATTGGCCGCCTCTGTAATCAGCTTCGTGGACT
>JAFUWM010000198.1 GCA_017483425.1 Lachnospiraceae bacterium
ATAGCGAACATATACGGGCATTTGCGGCAACTACAAAGGATATAACGGAGGCTGCGAGGGCAGCACATAATTCTTCACCGGTCGTCACGGCAGCGCTTGGGAGGCTTCTCACGGCCGGAGCTATGATGGGCATAACAATGAAAGGCGATAACGACGTGCTGACTCTGCAGGTAAAGGGTAACGGGGCAATGCAGGGCATGACCGTAACGGCTGATTCTGCCGGGCATGTCAAGGGGTATCCCATAGAGCCATTGGTTTTGCTTCCTGTGAGAAAATCAGATCATAAACTGGATGTAAGCGGAGCCATAGGACGTGGGACGCTCAGAGTCATCAAAGATATGGGGCTGAAAGAACCCTATATCGGAGAGGTGGATCTTGTCACCGGAGAGATCGCGGAGGATCTCACTTATTATTTTGCGCAGAGTGAACAGATCCCGTCGACTGTCGGTCTGGGCGTGCTCATGAATAAAGAAAATACGGTCAGAGCGGCAGGCGGTTTCATAGTCCAGCTCATGCCGGATGTCAGCGAAAAGACCATAGACAGGCTTGAAGATAATTTAAGGAATGTCTCCTCTGTGACAGAGCTTCTTGATAAGGGAAGCACACCGGAGGATATACTAAAGATACTTCTCGAAGGACTTGACATGACAATTCTCGATAAGATAAATACGGAATTCAGATGTGACTGTTCCCCGGAAAAAATAGAGCGGGCACTTATCGCCACAGGCAGAAAAGAGCTTCAAGCCATGATAGATGAGGGAAAAGAAATAGAAATGGTTTGCAGCTTCTGTCAGAAAAAATACATCGTATCGGTAGACAAAATGAAGCAGCTTCTGGAATCCGCCATTTAAAAGAATAAGGCGGAGCACTTCTGATCATCAAGTGCTCCGCCTATTTGGATATATCATCCATTACTTCCTGTCCCATTGGACCATACCTCTCAATCTGCTTCCCTTCTGCTCTCTACTCGTCTATGGCTCTTCGTCCTCACACCCACCGGTAGGACATCTTATATGTGATTTTCGCCATCATATTGCATAAGTTCCGCCTGTTAAAAAAATATCTGTCGCTTTTCTCAAACCCTTCTATAAAAGCTTCTCTATGTAAATCCGGTCCCGCATCCTGTGCGTTGAAGTTCTTTGATTGTTCACTTGTCGGTCCCGACCGGACTCCAGAAACCGAAAGCTACATTCCTATGCTGGTGGTTTGGCCCTCCTTTCAGTTAATAATGAGGTTTACTAATCTGTACATTGGACTGTACCTCCCCATCTCTTCTTGGAATGATTAAACTATAGCATACTGCTTTCGAATTGTCAATACGTTTTTAAAAATTTTCTTAAATTGTCTGACTTCTCGTGGAAACCCTTTATTCTTCAGGGTTTCCGATATGGCTGAATAAGTATTCCAGTACTTCCTTGGTAAATTTTTTTGCACTTATACCTACAGTGTATGTTCCGTCCTCGCGCTTCTCCATGCGGGCCACATTAGCATACATTATGACGGTTTCCGCGACTATGATTATATCCTTTCCCATTATGTCCGGGCGGTCATCCTTCATCCAGAGCCCCATGCCCTTGGGGCTTGCGTCCTCTACCTGCACATATATGGTCTCACCCGTATCGCAGAGCACTACTATGCTCGGCGCCTTGAACTCAACCCTTCCGATCTTACGCTTCTCACTTGTAACGTCAGCTTCAAGAGTCATCTTTTCTCGTCCTCCTCGCGATTTTTAGCTGCCACCTTCTGCTGATGTCTATTATACATTTCTTTTCCGGTAGCTCCAAGCAATAATATTATAAGCGACCACCAGAATGATATTTTAGCGCCCTCTTCCGTCATATCACCGATCATAGCAGAGGCTGTAGCCGTTGCCGCTCCCGGCTCCTTTCTCGGCGCCATTCTCTCACCTGCTACACCTGATACAAGCTCATCCTCATCAAGCGCCTCTCCGGACACTGCCTGTATATTATCTGCCCCGCCTGCTTTCACACTGCCGGTTGTCGGCATGTTTACAATATTAGCCGCCGCGGTCTCTGCAAGCACGTCCGATATCACGCCCGCATCAACATCTACAGTCTCCAAAGGATCCTGTACACCGATATCCTCCGTACTGTCTGTACTATCCCCGTCTGAGTCATCTGACGATGAATCCTCCG
>JAFUWM010000199.1 GCA_017483425.1 Lachnospiraceae bacterium
AGCATGATACCGTTCGAGGCGTATTTTGCCGAGTTACGGTATCAGCATCCGACCGGACAGAATCAGATATAAAACTGCGTTTTATAGAGGAGAATAAATATGAGCAGATTTGAATTTGGCACTGATGAAAACAGGACATGGCTGAGGGAGCTGAGAGACTCCCTGCTGGACTTCGGGCACTCTTTTCCCTCTCCGGAGGGTGGGGCTTATTATCTCGGAGATGACGGAACACCATGGAAGGACAGACCCAGAGAGACATGGATCACCTGCAGGATGGCGCACGTGTACAGCATGGGAGCCATCCTGGGGCATGAGGGCAGCGGGGAGCTTGTAAGTTCTGCGATAAAGGGTCTTAAGGGTGAGCTTAATGATAAGGAGCATGGCGGATGGTACGCAGGACGCACGGCAGAGGGCGGCATACTTCCGGATAAGCAATGCTACGCGCATGCCTTTGTAATACTTGCCGCCTCCTCGGCAATGCTTGCAGGAGTGGACGGAGCAAAGGAATTGCTTGAAGAGGCGCTTCGTGTATACGACAGGTATTTCTGGGACGAGGATATAGGGCTTGCCGTGGACACATGGGATACCGATTTCAGCGTGCTTTCGGATTACCGGGGAATAAATGCCAACATGCATACCGTGGAGGCATTTCTTGCGGCATATGATGTGCTTAATGATGACCGGTACCGGGTGAGGGCAGGCCGGATAGCAGATCATGTGATAAAATGGGCGGATGAAAACTCATGGCGCATACCGGAGCATTTTACCAAAGACTGGAAAGCAGATCTTGAATGCAGCAGGGAAAAGCCTGATGATCCATTCAAGCCCTACGGAGCGACACCCGGACACGGTATAGAATGGGCAAGGCTTATAGTACAGTGGGCTTATGCGACATATGAGAACGATGTTGATGCCATAAAGCCCTACCTTGAAGCGGCAGAAGCACTGTACTGCCGTGCCGTGGACGACGCATGGGAGGCTGACGGGGCTCCGGGTCTGTGCTATACGACCGACTGGGAGGGAAAGCCTGTTGTGCATGATCGTATGCACTGGACGCTGGCAGAGGCTATAAATACCTCATCAGTTCTTTTCCGTTCTGCGGGCAGGAAGAGATACGCGGATGATTATGCGGTATTTATGGAGTATCTGGACAGGTATGTAGTGGATCATGCTAACGGTTCATGGTTTCACCAGATGGATAGGAATAACAAAGTAACAGGAACCGTGTGGCCCGGAAAATCAGATTTGTACCATGCCGTTCAGGCTACGCTGATCCCATATAATAAAAAGCCGGGAGTGTCGATAGCAAGGGCTGTATTGACCGGATACGTTTCGGAATGATATGCTGAATTGCTAATTTTTATCAACGGAACGGAGAGAGACAGAGTTATGGAAGAAAACAAGAAATCATTTTCGGGTTCGATAGGATTTGTGCTTGCTGCGGCCGGAAGCGCCGTAGGACTGGGTAATCTTTGGAGGTTTCCTTATCTTGCGGCAAAGAATGGAGGGGGTCTGTTTTTAGTCACATACTTTGTATTAGTGCTGACATTCGGATTTACGCTTCTTGTTTCAGAGGTTGCCATAGGAAGGAAGACAAAAAATTCACCGCTCAGAGCCTATGGGTCGATTCATCCCAAATGGAAATGGATAGGTCCTTTTGCCGTGATAGTGCCGTTTATGATAATGCCGTATTACTGCGTGATCGGAGGCTGGGTTCTCAAGTACGCCCTTGTTTATCTGACCGGAGGCGGAATGAACGCGACATCCGACGGATATTTTACGGGCTTTATCACAGCGCCGGTACAGCCGATCATTCTTCTCGCAGTGTTTGTATTCTTTACTTCCTTTGTAATTTACAAGGGCATTGATAAGGGGATCGAGAGGATATCCAGGATACTGATGCCTGTGCTTCTGCTGGTAGTTACCGGGATAGCGGTTTTTGCGCTTACCATGAGTCATAGTGACGGAAATGTCACGAGGACGGGATTAGAGGGACTTAAAATATACCTGATCCCTGATGTGAGCGGGCTCACTGCGGGAAGATTTATGGGAGTGCTGCTTGATGCCATGGGGCAGCTCTTTTATTCGATAAGCGTTGCCATGGGAATAATGGTTACATACGGAGCTTATCTCGGCGATAAGGAGAATCTGATAAAAAGCGCCAGACATATTGAGCTTTTTGATACTGCGGTTGCATTTCTTGCCGGAGTAATGATTATAGTTCCACTGTTTGTGGTAATGGGGCGGGATGCAATGGACGCATCCGGTCCGTCACTTCTTTTCATTTCCATGCCGGAGGTTTTTTCCCGCATGGGGATCGCCGGAATGATACTCGGAGCAGCTTTTTTTATCATGGTGTTTTTTGCCGCGCTTACAAGCTCTATCTCGATAATGGAAGCGGTGGTTGCTTCATTCATTGAGAAGTTCGGAATATCGAGAAAGAAAGCTACGATCATAGAGGGCATCATCGCCATGATCATAGGCACTATTGTCTGCTTAGGCTATAACGTACTCTATTTTGAGGTCACTCTTCCTAACGGAGCGGTCGGACAGATACTGGATATCCTTGACTATATCAGCAACTATATTCTCATGCCAGTCGTTGCCATAGGAACCTGTATCCTTGTCGGTTGGATCGTAAAGCCAAAAGCCATAATAGACGAGGCAACAAAGAACGGAGAATGGTTCGGCAGGAAAGGTATGTATATCGTTATGGTAAGATTTATCGCGCCTTTGCTCCTTTTGATACTTTTCCTTCAGTCGCTGGGGATAATCAGGCTATGAGAGCACGTAACTTATACTTGACCCGTCCATGGGTAGACATGTTATTCTATAGGAAACGAATCAAAATGCAAGCATTTTGTTCGTTTCCTATTTTTTGTAGGTGCGTTTTGACACTATTTTATTTAGGAGTAGGAAGGAGAAACTGCTTATGAAATTAGTGATGCATGAGCTGAAAGGGTACATGAAGCAGATCATACTAATCGTACTGACTGTCACAGTGACTACCCTTTCAATCCTGGGGCTGCCCTCGCTGATGACGAAGCTGATCGACGAGGCAATACCCGAGGGAGATTTCGATATGGTCATTCATATCGGGGGGACAATGATAATCCTCGTGGTGCTGGGATTCGCCTGCGGCATAGCAACCAGCTATTTTGCATCGATAGTCTCAATGGGTGTGGGACGCAGCATGCGGAGCAAGGTGTTTGAAAAGGTTCAGTACTTTTCGGAGACCGAGATGGATCATTTCACCTCATCATCCCTTATCACAAGGACGAATAACGACATTTCGCAGGTTCAGAACTTTTTGAATCAGTGCCTCAGGATAGCGGTACAGGGACCCATAATGGCCATATGCGGCATCGTGCTGGCATTATACTACAGTCCAAGCCTTTCAAGCATACTGATCATATCCATACCTGTGATGACTATAATTCTTATGGTCATCGCGAAGATCGCGATACCGCTCTCACAGAAGATCCAGAAGAAAATAGATAATATAAATCTTGTCATGAGGGAGAAGCTTACGGGAGTGCGTGTTATCAGGGCTTTTGGTACGGTAGGATTCGAGAGTGACAGATTCGATGAGATAAATAAAGACTACAGAAAAGCCAATATGAAGCTCCAGCGCACGACAAATTCGCTGATGCCTTTTATTTATATAGTTGTTGCGGCAACGATGGGCGGCATAATGCTCCTGGCTGCCGGACAGGATGTAAATCAAGGCGTTGATTATAC
>JAFUWM010000016.1 GCA_017483425.1 Lachnospiraceae bacterium
CTGGAGGCGTGGCTCACGTTCCTTATAAGGGACGATATGGAGAGTGTTATAAGGCTTGTAGACACATATCCGGAGTTTGGGGAGATATACAGTGAGATAGCGGAATTCCGCAGAGACCCGAAGGAGTTGATAGGAATGTTTTCAGAAGCGCTTTATATAATGGACAAGAACACGGAAAGGCATATGATCAGGGATCTACAGGAAGAGGTAGATCAGGAACGCCAGAGGGCGGATGAGGAAAAACAACGTGCGGATAGTGCGGAAAAGCGTGCAGATAACGCAGAGGCTGTAGTCGCCAGATATATAGCTCAATTTGGAGAGCTCAAGGATTAAATGATATGCTCCTGCAGCCAATCTCGATCTTGCACACAAAATTATAAAATCTGTGAAAACGAGAAACTGGTGCGCCTGCCAGTGTATGTGGTATAATATTTTCCATGTTTAAAAACCCTGATAAAATCAATGTGGATGCGCTCCTTTTGGATGTAGACGGTACGCTTTGGGATTCTACGTCTATTGTTGCAAAGGCATGGACAAGAGCGGCAAGGGAGACTGGATTTAAGGATATGACCGTAAAGCCGGATACCCTGAAAGGGCTTTTCGGAAAGACAATGGACGATATCGCCCGTGCGCTCGTGCCGCAGGCCTCAAAGGAGGCGCAGGACATCCTCATGGATAAATGTGTGCTTTACGAGCAGCATGCGTTAGAGGAAGATCCATGCGACATCTGCTATCCGGGGGTGCTTGAAACCATACGTGAGCTTTCTGGCAGGATAAAGCTTGCAATAGTTTCAAACTGCCAATCCGGATATATTGAGCTTTTCATGAAAAAGACAGGCCTTACCCAAAATGAGATATATGATAAGGAGTGCTTCGGCGATACCGGGTGCGGCAAGGCGGATAATATTCTTTCCGTCATAAAAAGGAATGGTTTTAAGAGTGTTTACTATGTAGGAGATACTGAGGGAGACCGGGAATCCGCCAGAGAAGCGGGGACAGGCTTTATTTCCGCGGATTACGGCTTTGGAAGCCCTGAAGAGGCAGATGTCCGGATAGCATCCTTTGATGAACTCTTAAACCTGATAAAAATATAACAGAGGCAGATATGCATAAGCAGACAAAAGAAGATATAAACCGTGAGATACAGAACAAGGTAAATCTGGAGAAAGAGAAACGGGAAAAGGCAGTATCTGAAAATTCCCCGGGCGGGAGCGCGCTCAAGGAGATATTTGACTGGATAGCAGTCATAGTCATAGCTATACTTATATCTTTTGTTCTCCATACATTTGTTATCGTAAACGCTACGGTTCCGACATCTTCAATGGAAAATACGATAATGGCCGGAGACAGGGTAATAGGCTCCAGGCTCTATTATCTCAGGAATGAACCTGCACAGGGAGATATCATTATGTTTGACTATCCCGATGACCCCAATACGCTTTATATCAAAAGGATAATAGGCGTTCCCGGAGATCATATAGAGATATCCGGAGGCGTAGTTTACATAAATGGAGAGCCATTGGATGAGCCTTATCTTGATGTTGTCACCGAGGGGGAATGGGGACCTTATGATGTACCCGAAAACTGCTATTTCATGCTTGGCGATAACCGTAATGACAGTGCGGATTCCAGATACTGGCAGAATACCTACCTTACAAGAGAAGGGATTGTCGGAAAGGCAGTGTTTAAGTACTGGAAGGGTTTTGAACGTTTTGATTAAAGGAGTTTCAAAAATATGATCTCAAAAAAAATGGAAGGACTTGTAAATAATAACTCGGTCATCCGGCAGATGTTTGAGGAAGGAAAGAGGATGGCTGAAGAATTCGGAGCGGAAAATGTCTATGAC
>JAFUWM010000200.1 GCA_017483425.1 Lachnospiraceae bacterium
ATACTTTTTTATACATTTTTATACTTTTCTGCAAGCTTCTTGACACTGGTGCCCTCATACCCGCATAATAATAAAACCAACTTAAAACATTATTTCAGACAGGTTAATTCATGAAATATACAAAATACACTATCGAGAGTACAGTGGAGGCTGAGGACATTATCTCCGCAGTGCTTTATGATGCAGGCATAGAAAGCATAGAGATCGCTGATTCAAAGCCATGGAGCAAAGAGGAGCTTGATGAGATTTTTGTAGATGAAGTTCCCGTGAATAAAGACATCCCCGACGGCATCGCCCTGATTTCATTTTACCTCTCCGAAGAAGATGATAAGAACAGCATTTTGTCCGGAGTAAGGGCAGCTTTAGAGGATATGAAGGCATGGATTGAGATCCCGTACGGTACGCTTGAAATATCCTCCTCCGATCTTGCTGACGAGGATTACTTAAACTCATGGAAGCAGTATTTTCATGCTTTTGACATAAAGCTCGCTGACGACCGCGTGCTCGCTGTCGTACCATCATGGGAAAATGAAGATCTGAAAAAGAAAAGCGATATCCTGCTCCATATCGATCCCGGCACAGCCTTCGGAACAGGAGCGCATGAGACGACAAAGCTCTGCATCATAGAGCTTTCTAGATATGTAAAACCCGGTATGAACATCCTTGATGCAGGTACAGGCTCCGGTATCCTTTCAATGGCAGCGTTTAAGTTTGGCGCAGGACGTATCACAGCAACCGATATAGATCCGAATGCATATCCCGCTGTAGGAGATAATTTTGATAAAAACGGACTGAAGGACTGCGACTTCAGGATGATCACTGGAAATATCATTACCGATCCCGACGTAAAGGCTGACGCAGGAAGCGGCTTTGATATAGTCGTTGCAAATATCCTCCCTGTAGTCCTTATACCGCTGACACCCGTTGTAAGAGACGTTATCAATCCTTCGGGGATCGTGATTTATTCCGGTATACTTACAGAAAAAGCGCCTGACGTGAAGCAGGCGCTTGAGGATAACAACTTTGAGATAATAAGCGAAGCATCTCTCGGAGAATGGTGTGTTATAGTCTCCAAAGCCTGAATTTATTCGGTCCTCTTGTCCTTTCCTACAAAAAACAGCGCGACCGTGCCGGGACCTGTATGGCTTCCTATCGTGGTGCCTATATAATTGATCTCAACCTTACCCTTAAGCTTGGGAAACGCTTCCTCTATCAAGGCAACCTCTGACTCTGCCATATCCACGCAGTCCGACTGTGAGATATAGCACTTACCGTCATAATCGGCTCCGTTCAAGGCATGCTCTTTCATCTTATCGACGGCTGCTTTTATCACTTTCTTGGATGTACGTATCTTTTCCCTTGGGATCAACTTCCCGTCAACATTCACATTAAGCAGCGGGCAGATATTTAAGAGATTACCGACAAACCCTGCCGTCTTGCTGACTCTTCCCCCGCGCACAAGATAGGTCAGGTTTGTGGTAAAGAACCAGTGATGGATGTAGAGTCTGTTCTCCTCTACATAATCTTTGAGCTCGTCTATTGTCTTGCCCTCATCCCTCATATCCGCAAGTATGTCCATTAAGAGACCGTATCCCGATGATGCCGCGAGGGAATCTATGACATATATCTTCCTGTCGGGGTACTTCTCCTGCAGATCATCCTTAGCTATCATAGCGGAATTTACGACACCCGATATTCCTGATGACAGGCTGAGATGAATTATATCCTTGCCCTCTTTTAAGAACGGCTCAAAATATGTGACAAACTCGTCAACGTTTATCTGTGACGTCCTCGTCATCGCTCCCTCAGCCATCCTGTTATAGAACTCATGGAATTCCATACTCTCTCCGAGATCGTCCATATACTGCTCTCCATCTATCTCAAAATGAAAGCAGATATACTTAATATCTCTTTTTTCAAAATGCTCTTTGGTAAGATCGGCTGTCGAACAGCAGCTTAATATATAATCACCCATTTCTTCCCCCTAAACTTCTCAAGGCTCCAATTCCGTGAGTAATTGTAACAGTTTTAAAAATCTGTTTCAATTACTCACAATCTAAAATCTGACCGTCAATAGATTTTACGTTTATAATGCCGTCTTTAGGATTTAGCACTGGTTCATTATAAACAACTTGTCATATATATCGGAATATACGTTATTCCGTCTTCAAAAGACAGGTCTTTTGTATAAATGATATATCTCTCGTTCACCTTGATCTTATACTTCTGTATAAAATAATCAAATGACTTATGCGTCTTGTATCCTGAAGACTTAACTTCTATTGGTGCAAGTCTTTTTCCCTTTGGCATAAGAAAGTCTACTTCATATGTCTTTTTTTTGCTGTTATCCGGGGGACAATACTCAAATTCATGAAAATACAACTCATGATCATTTGCCCTCAGCATCTGTGCGATCATGTTTTCGAATATCATTCCCTGATTTATTCCTAGATTATCCAGCACAAGAGATCGGTACATTTTGTTGAGGTTGCCGCCGCCCTTTAGCATATCGGTAACAAGCAGACCCGTATCACCCATAAACATCTTAAACTTTGTTCGCTGCGCATACAGTTCCAGCGTGACTTCCGGGTTTGATACATTATAACAATTATTCACGATCATAGACTCATTCAGAAAATCAATGGCATTCCCATACCCTCGTGTTCTGGCCTTTTCATCTATTACTGATAGTCTGAACACAGAGTTATGGTTCATAAGCTGTTCGGGCAAGGATTTAAAAACTGCGTCTGCTTTATCACCCTCTTCTGAATCATGTTTCTTCAAATCATTAATATATAATCTCAATAT
>JAFUWM010000201.1 GCA_017483425.1 Lachnospiraceae bacterium
TATGAGTATATCTATCTGCTCATCGGATATGCTTATATTCTTCATGAGCAGCAGCTCGCGGAGATATCGTGTCACTATAGCCTTTTTTTCGGCTCCCGACTTCGGATCCGTGTATACCTGCTCTGCATACTGCACCGCTGCCTTAACCAGACTCGCGATATATTCGTCCTGCGCAAGCTCT
Source organism: Lachnospiraceae bacterium (assembly GCA_017483425.1). Taxonomy (GTDB): domain Bacteria; phylum Bacillota; class Clostridia; order Lachnospirales; family Lachnospiraceae; genus NK4A144. The sequence continues at coordinate 182 of JAFUWM010000201.1, forward strand.
GTGTGCCGCTTGATCCAGGGGATCCCATACCGTGTAAGTATCAGGATCGTAATTATCAGTACCGCCTTCAGTATCTCAAAAATTATTTCGTTCATATAAAACCTCGCTTTCTGCCGATGTTTCGGCTGGTGTATCCGGTAAGCCGTATTTGTATCCCAGATACAGCTCTATCCAGTTGTTATGTTTGCTCACGTTTTCGATCATGGCCTTAAGCCCATAGATAGCCACCGGCCCGACTATCTCTTTTTCTATGACCTCGGAAAGACTCTGCAGCGGTTCCATGATATTGAGAGCCGCGTATATGTACGATACAGATACGCATATGAGACCGTGCGCGACTATGACCGCTACGAGCACCTTGCTGAAACTATCAAAAAAGCGTACCCGCTTCTCGAGCGTGATACGCCTTTTTTCAAGTTCATCGTTTTCCGCATTCCGTTCCAGTCGACTTAGTTCGATCTCCGCATGAATACGCCGCCTGCGTTCCTTTTTCAGTTTTTCGGCCAGTCTATTCATGTCATTTCTCCAACAGGTATTTATCAAGCCTGTGCTTTTGCTGTTTCATGCCATCGATGTTGTTCCCGTCGATCCCGTGCTCGATGAGTACCTGAAGACTCTCGATCATGACCTTATCTCTCTTTTTCAAGGCTTCCTCTATCTCTTTCATCCAGGCATCATGATCATTAAAATGTTTGTTGCCGTCTTCGAGGCGGCGGTTGATGGTCTCGACATCTTCTTCCAGCTTCGTGATCCTCTCATCCTGCTTTTTATCCGGCTCCTTGAAGTGGTCTATGATCTTGATTATCACGCCTACCGCCGCGGCCACGGCTACTATCGCGCCGCATATCGCAAGGAATATATTAGCGAGATCGTGGGGTGTCAGCATTATAGGGTCGTTCATGAGCTTCCTCCTTTCTGCTGATCTCCGCCAGCCGTTTTTCATAATCGCTCACGTTGATATGCTGTGCCAGCACGTCTATCAGTTCCTTAGTGAGTGCGTGATATCGTGACGTGAGATCTTCGAGCCTGTTTATGACTTCGCTCTGTTCTTTAATTATCCCGCTATACAGGCTCATGACTCGTAAGGCTCCCCTGTGATCTCCTCGTACTCATCAGCTGTAATGCCGTTCGCGGGTTTCTTCAGTCCGATCAGTACGTACTTCTTCAATGTGGCCTTGGTGATGTAGTTCCTCTCATACTGCTCTTTGAGGTAGTCATATTTCGGTGAGTGTGTTGCTGTTTTCTTTGCCATTTTTTATTCCTCCAATCCTATAAGCTGAATGTCCGCCTGTATATCATTAAGGAGCTGCATCTGCTCCTCGTGGTTGGTCTCAACCGTGATGTCCCCCAGCTCCTGATTAGCTGTTATGTCGTTGATCTGCTGCATCACAAGATCAAGCGCCGGGGACTCAATCTGTTCGAGGTATCGCCTGTATTCATCCTTTGTAAGCTCTGCCTCCTCCATCAGCCAGTGCGTTCCGCCGGTCTCCGTTCCTTCCTGTTCGGAATTGGGTACTTCGGTGATGTTCCGCCTGAGATATACTTTTGTCTTTGAGCTTTCAGTATCAATCTCCGGCGGGCGTGTTTCCGCATAACTTTCGACTTTTTTGTAAATCATGCTGCTTGTGCCTCCTATCGTATTTGCTTATAATTTTGCGCATATCGCGCTTTGATACATAAGGTTTGATCCGTTCGAGGTACATATCGTATGTATCACTCGAATCCAGCCATCCCATCTGTGATACCATCTGCCTTGCATCTTTGATCGTGGCCTTGTCTTTCTTTGCTATTCGGTTGGCTTTCCGTGTCACTCCTAACATTCGAGATTCCCGGAGTATGGTCTTATTTCTGTAAAACAAAAATCCACATACATCTAACGGCCGCCCATGCTTTTTACCATCCTTTCCGACGTACTCGAGCGGAAACACCTGATGATTGTGGTTGATCTCTAAATGAAGTTCATCCCTCATTCTCTTGATCACTGCTTGTTCAACTTTGTGAAGTTTTCGCTTGTTCGCACCAAAGATCATCATGTCATCAGCGTGCCTCACATAGTGGTCAACGCCGTCGAGGGTGACTATCCAATGATCTATAGGTGTCAATAGGAAATGCAGATGCCAGAACGATGTAGGCGATCCTATTGCCAGGCCGCGCTCTCCCGCCCGTATAACCTTGTCGTTTTCGACGTTGAAGTCATCGTCCTTGATCTTTTGGTGGTACTTTTCAATCAGTATATCCTTATCTATCGACGGGTAGCAGTGGTGTATGTCCATCTGAAGGCAATATCTGGTGCCGCGTTTATCCTTCTTGATCCATTTCTTAATAAGATTTGCTGTCTGACTCTGACCCCTTCCCTTTAACGAACCATGGGCGTGCTCGTACATGTGTGGAAGGATCACCTTTTCAAGCTGGGTTATCAAACAATTTTGGATCAGCTGGTCGTAAATGAAATTGGGGATCTCTATTACTCTGATCTTGTGTTTGCTGCCCTCGCATATCTGCCTTTTCTTATAAAGTTTTGGCTCGTAGGAGTGAGTTGCGAGCATATCTATTACGATATCTATGTACTCTTCCTCATGCTCTATGACCTCCTTTACATCCCGCCTGTCCCTCTTATCTTCTGCGGCTTTTTCTATTGCCCTCTTGACTGTGCCTCTTAGGGTCATGTCGGAAAATAGATGCTTATATGTCTTCATTTCTGCTTATCGCCTACAGAGCTTTCGTTACCTACTAACCCTGTCCCTTGATATCGTTTCCGACCGGCTTAATTTCCCCTCGATCCCTTTCGGGTAGAGCCGTTTCAGGTTCCTGTGGGGTCGGTCTCACAGAGGCATTCGGTTGATGATCCGTCATGCGATAAGTAGGGGACGCGCCAATGTTCCAATTCGAGTTCGAGAACGCATTGTTCAGGTTGAACGTCAAGCCCGCAAGAAAGCCGTTGTTGCAATTACAGCTCCGAAGCAGGAAGAGCCAAGGCACCGCCTCTGTGATACCCTCATTTTTATCTACATGAAATTATCCGGGGGGCGATCCCCCGTACCCCCCGCGGCTACGCCGCATGGGTCTTTTTATAAGCAGGGGACGCGCCACCGAGCCAACCCGAGTTCGAGAACGCACCGCCCAGGTAGAACGTCAAGCCCGCAAGAAAGCCGTTGCCGCAATTACAGCTCCGAAGCAGGAAGAGCGTTCCGCTCGTAAACCACGCCCCATCCGGGACATACTTGCCATCTGCGCCGGATGCTGCAGTCGGAATCAAGCCGTGCTGGTCGTATGTCACCCCTGATATATACCCTCCATTCGTGCCGGTGATCCCGTGTCCCGTATTGGCATAGTGAGTCACGTTGCCATCCGTGGTGTAAGGCGGAAAATCTTTGACATATATGATGCTGTTAATCATATACATCCCAAATGTGCGTTCCCATCTATCAGCATACCAGTTTTCCATCCACATGAATTTCATATCAGTGTTGCCGGTGCCTCCATAATACGGACCATGACTCTTTAACTGTCCGGTGGTATGCAGTGATCCCGCGCCAGAACCGCCAGTATAATGACCGTAACCCCAGTGCTTCTGTACGTCCGTTGATTTGGACATCAGAAACATCAGATCCGCTATATAGGCGGCATCGGATACGTCATCAAACTGCCATCCGTCCCCCAGAGCACTTATATATGAATACTCTGTTGCTCCGGTCTGTGAGTTCATGGGAGTAAGACCGGCCAATGAACGCGCTTTGCCTGAGGCAACTCCACCCTCGAACATCGGCATGTATATGACATCATTCTCTACGGCTGTAGCCTCATCGTCTCCATACAGCCACGGAAGGCATTTGTAGTCATCCGACAGCTTGACGCGTGATATCCTGCAATGTCCAATCCCGTTTGCCGTCCAGCGTTTGATATACCTTTTGGGATATTCCACCATTGCATTCATGTTTTTGCTCGTGTCGGTAATATCCGATGCCGTACCGTCCAGTTTTTTGGTCTGATCGGTATGATCGAGCTCATAGGCTACAGTGCCATCAAAATTAAGCATCACCGGACGCGCACCGATGAAATCATGGATCTCCTGCATATCGCCAAGTGATATGTCAGCATCAGCTCCTCTGGCCGCTACAGGTGTGAGACCGTAATTGTCCACACCAGAGGGATAGAATATCTGTGATTCTGTGTCCGCTTCGGCGGGCGGTAATGTCCAATCAAAGCCGTACAGCTTTTCGTTCAGCGTTACCACGGTTCCAAGCTGCGGTACTTCGACCTGCTGCCCTCCGACGGTCCATGTGCCTGTGTCGTATACGCTGAAACGCGCTACGCCATTGGTGATCGTGGCTGTAATGGTAGTGTTTCCGTCTGTTGCTTCTATTTCCTCTCCGTCCGCATCCGAAGCGGTATATACGACAGATATTACCGCCGCCTCTGAGGGAGTCGCGCTGCCTTTGCTCTTGTACTTATCGCGGTTAAAAACGTTGTGATCTGAGTACACGAAAGCCCTGTAGTAGTAGGTAGTGCCGTTCGTAAGGTTTTCATCGGTGTATGTGCCGGTGAGCTCCGTGGTGTCCAGGATCAGCTCACCGCTGTTTTCATTCGCCGGATATCCTGCCGTAGATCTGCGTATCCTTATGCCTCCGGCGGTACACACGATCTGATCGTCCACCTTGGTATATTCGGGTACGTTCCATGAAAGTGTAGCCTGCTGATTTCCGGCCGTGACCGTAAAATTCGGGGGCTGAGGGGGAACGCCCCAGCCTGCATCATCCATACGCCATTTGTAAGTCGTGTCGCTCATGAAATTACCTCCCGCACTTTATTGCCGTTGTATGTTGTTGTTTTTGTCCATAAAAGAGTGTCGTTGTGATCGTACATCTGCTCTATGGTCGTGTTGCCGTTGTATGTAGTGATGCAATGATGTCCGTCATCCCACGTATCGGTGACTATATTGCCGTTGTATTCAGTTTCCTTTCCCTGCGTCTGGGTCAGGATGCCGTCTCGGGTCTGATTTATCATGTTAAGCAGGTGCCCGGCAGTGTCTTCATCTAGTATGTCCTGTATCCCGGCGAACCATGTATTGAATGCGGTGGTTCTTCCTGCTTCCCATGTGTTGTAGTCACTTTTCTCCTGTGCCTCCCATGCTTCAAATGCTGCCTTTTCCGCTGTTGCCCATGTAGTCCAGTCCGCTACTGATCCGGCTTTGAACTCTGCAAGGTAGGCATCGAACTGGGTCGCAAACTGGCCAAAGTCAAAGGTATCTACAGGGCATACGACATAACCACAGACATCGGTGTCCATCCTCTTGTCGGTTATTACCGCCCCTGTGATTTCCGTCACACCTACACCCACGAATACCTCGGCAAGCACTATCTCCCATATATCCGCATTCTGTACAGGTGCGGTCGGTTGCGGATCCGTGCCCGTTTCGCCAGTCACGACTTCAAGTGATATGGTTCTTTCCGTGTTGTCACGTCTGACCACGATGGTATCTATCCTGTCATATGCGCCTGATGCCGTGCTGATTACAAGGCTTGAATCATTTGAGAAGCGGCACGCCTTGCCCTCCAAATTTGCAAAGCCCGAAGATACCCTGACGCTCATGTCGGGTGTATCCTGAGCCGTCACCTGCAAGCTCCCTTGAAATACGCCCGTTGTAAAAAACGGCTTAAGCCAGTTTTCAAATGACTCTGCCGCATATGTCCTGTCCCCTCCTGATGAATTAAAGAAATATCCGTATTCATCTGCATATACTGACATTGTTTTTCCTCCGATTCCGCGGTCCAGTCGACCGTGATCGGTGCTGTAGTACCGCAAGTTAATACAGTGTCCATGCCGCCCCGTTCATAATCCTCCTCCACTTCAGTGACCCTCAGTGAGTTTGAGTAGTTCCATGCATTGTGTTTTATAAGAACGATATCGCCGACATCGTAATTGTGGCGATACGTAAACGGCTCATCCGTAGTCGAAAACGAAAAACTCTCTGCTATGGTTTTATTTGCGAGGCTTGCCTGCGCATCCTCCATCATTGCCGCCTGTATCTGCGCTGCGCTCATGTCCTTTGTATCCACTGAGGTGGTTATCTTTACCTCCCTGAGTCCGAGACCTTCGCCGCTGCCTGTCGGGTATACCATAAGCGTCTGATTTATCGTTTGTGCTGCATATGCCATGGTCTTATAGTCTGTAGTGTTGTACTTCCACTGCTCATTTTGTAGGTTGTCGTACTTCTCGGAAAAAATCACTTTATCGGCGTTATCCTGCGATCTGTCTTTTCCCTCATAGACTTCAAAATACAGTACACGCTCTGACAGGTCGGGTCTTATCCTGTAGCCCGTCCCGGTGGATTTTGCTATTTTTTTGAACGTAGAAAGTACATTTTTATACGATATCTGAAATGACAGTGCACTGGTGTAACCTTTTAAGTCTCCCAGTGTGAGCATGGGTATCTGCGACATGGAAGATACAATGGAGCGCATTATATTTTCAGCAGTATCACCGTATGTATATGTCCCGCGGATGAGTCGTCTTTCAAGATACGATTCCATGAACCGCCCTTTGGCTACTATCTCATCAGCGTCCATTGTTATACTCTCGATCACCCCAGCTTCCAGTGTCCTTAAGTCATTGAACCGCTGCACGATATTTTCAGCTATGAGCATCTGTCTGTTGCTTTCAGAGTACGGACAGTGTAATTCAAATTCCCCCGGCTCAAAGTAACGTCTTATCCATATGAGTGATGAAAATTCATCTATGATCCCTTGCAGCTCCAGCTCCGGGCTGTATACCCTTACCTCTGTCATACCCCTAAATACCTCATTCTGTACTGGATTGTCACGTCCATATATTCCGTACCCGCAGATGCGCCAAAGCCGATAGTGTTTATCCCGGCAAGCAGCTGGAAGAATACCGAATCAGGATCGAGATATGAATTGATATTTGTATCAATGCCCGACGCTCTTTGTGTTACTCCTTTCTTGCCCCCTGTGGTCTCTATGATTACGCTTGCAGAAGATGTAAGGGTGTAGGGATTTTCGGATGTTCCCACTGATAGCCGTTCACCTGTCTCATACAAATAAATGTAAGGATTTATCACGTCTCCTGTCGCTTTGAGCGTGACCGTCAAGCCTATGCCTGACACGCCGTTGTTGTTTGCTATTTCATCTATTCTCGTGGCCGAGCGTCTGCCGAGTTCTTCGCCCTCTTCAAGAAAATTATGAGGAAATTCAAAGCCCGATACCCATGCTGACATCCGTATTGTCACCGGATCCTTCTCATAGAAGAACGGATCAGGACATATGAGTGATGCCTGAAATGCGCTTTTATCATATTGCTGATCTATGCTTACTTTTTCCGCATAGTAGTTTGCCAAGCGGGCATCTTTGTCATCCTCTTTGTAGGTAAATACTCCCTCTGAATCAGGTCTGAAAAGTCTGTAAAGCAGCTGGCGGTATGAGTGATATGTTTCACCAATACCGCCGGACACTACTATGTTTCTCTTCGGCAGACGGGTATTTTTATATCTTGCGCCATTAGTCTGTGAGTAGTCGGAGGTAGATACGTCGGCATTGTAGGTGTATATGCCTTCGATGCCCGTTATCCATATCCCGCTGGTATCATCGTCTATGGTGAGGTTTATGTTGTCTTCTATGTTCTTAAAAGATACCGTGCGTGATATCATACTCCGCCTCTCACTCTGTTCATCATCTGTACCGTGTTATTCCTTACGAGCCTCGCTGTCTCCGATGGGCTTAAGTGCTCCGGGGTGGTGATATTGATCGTCTGATTGTAACCGCCGCCCTTTACTGCTTCTGATATCATCTCGAACAGTGTATTTTTGCCGATCAGCATTTCAGGCTCCGCTGCATCGCCTACGCCTATCAGTGCCGGACTTGTGAATATCGCACCGCTTTTAGCCGCCTGTGCGTACCACTTCACTGTTACCTCGGGTACTTCGCCCTTTTCGGCGTTGAAGCTCCCTGACATCGAGAAATGTGGCAGCTTGATATTACCAAACTTAAATTCAGTTTCTTCAAAGAGCTCCTGCAAGTCTGCAAGCCCTTCAGCTACCGTATCCTTTGCCGCTTCAAGCTCTGATGCGATCACCTTATTCCATTCCTTTAAGGCAGACTCCGCTACTTCTGCAATGTTCGCAAAGGCTTCCCTAAATGCCTTGTCGGTGCTTGCGCTCCATGACGTTATGGCTGTAAGGCTTGTGGTAAGCGATACAGTGAACGTTGCCACCGTGCCCGATCCGAGAGACTTAATGGCTGTTGCGAGCAAATTCAGCGCATTGGCTGTTGCGCTGATATTTGCAGAATCTTTCGATATCTTACCCATTGCCGTCGCAAGCGTACCCATGGATATGACCATATCAGCGAGATTGGTGCCTACGATCTTGACCACACCGTCTGCCATGAGACTTAGTCCTTTGCCTGCGTTCACCGCTGCATTACCGATTGAGTCGAATATCCCGGCTACGCTGTTAAGTACCCCGGATATACCGTTGTATATAGTCGCTATGATATTCGCAAAGCTCTGACCTATCTGGTCGATTATGGCGGTGATCCCCGGTGCATTCGCCGATATCGTAGCAACCAGCCTTGATATGGAGTCTACAAGCAGGGATATTCCGGCGGTTGCCGCTCCTATGCCTACTCCTATTCCAAGTACCGCTGCCCCGAATACTCCAATACCTATAGCCCCGGCTGTAAGGGTTGCCCCCAATGCCGCCATGACCCCTATCAGTATGAGTATTCCTGCCGCAAGTGCTCCCATTGCTATCGCTGCCGGTGCTCCGGCTTGCGCTATTGCTATAGCACTGTCAGCTATCAGCTTGATACCTACGCCCACGAGCATAAGTGACGCTCCCACGGCGATAAGCTTAAGGGCTTCGCCTGCCATGGTGCCGAATGATGCCCCGGCTGCCGCTACGGGACCCGTAGCCGCTGATGCTGCACTCCCTATACCGCCGAGAGATGAAGCAAAGCCTCCGATTGACCCGACTACTCCGCTTATGCCGCTGCCAAGTGCGCCTATCGTGCCGATCAGTGTGCCGCCTATACTTATGACGGGACCAATCACCGCCGCTATCATGGCAATCTTCACAATGGTTTCCTGCATTTCCGGCGATAGCCCGTTCCATGCCTCGGCAAGCTGCTTTACTACATCAGCCGCAGATCCTAATGCGCTCGATAATGCAGGCCCCACCGTATCTATCAGGTCAGCTCCTATCGCTTTCAACTCGTTCATTGTGGTATTGAATCCGTCCATCGGGTCAAGTGTTGCCTCGAACGTGTCGGATACTGACCCCGAAAAATCAGTCATTGAGGTATTCAGTTCATCGAAAGAGAGTTTCCCGGACTGTAATGCCTCGACCATTTTGGGACCCGCTCTCGTGCCAAACAGCTCCAGTATCTCCGCTGCCGCTTCTGATGCGGTTGATTCGTCCTTAAATTTCGCTTCTATCTCTGAAAGGGAATCGGAAAGGGATACGCCATTTTTTGCGGCGTTCGCCTGCGCCCTCGACAGTCCTGATATGACCGTTGATGTATCAAGACCATTCTTTGACAGGTTGGCAAGGAACATTGCGGAGTCTGAATATGAATATCCCAGCTCCTTCATTGCGCTTGCGTTGGTTGTCAGCTGTGTTGATAGTGTATTGAGGTCAACGCCTGTGTCCTGTCCGGCTTTGTTTAACGTATCAAGTACAAGTGAAGCGTCCTCGGCTGATAGTCCGAAAGCCGCCATTGACGACTGTACGGCATCTATTGATGATGATACGTCCGTGCCGTTGATCTCTGAAAATTTGATAAACTGGGTTGACAGCTCCTCAAGTGCGTCCCCTGTCAGTCCGAACCGGGTATTGACTTCGCCTATGGCTTCGCCTGCCGTCTTGAAGTCTGTCGGTATATCTGATGCCACATTGGTCAGTATGTCCCTCATGGATTCGAGGGCATCACCTGATGCACCCGTTTTGGTGACTATGGTATCGAGTCCTGCATCTACCTCTTTCCACGCTGCTACGGATGCCGCACCAACTGCCGCTATGGGTGCCGTCAAGCCTTTTGTGAGCGTACCGCCTGCTTTGGACATGGCACCGCTCATGGAGCTGACCATATTAGAGCCTGCCGCCTTGCCTGCTTCTGTTCCGGCTGCGCTGGCTGTCCCAGCCAGTTCCTCGGTGATAGTGGCTTGTGCGCCCTGCATATTTGGAATTATCGTTACGGTCGCCTGTGCGACCTCAATCATGTTTCCCATGCGCTTTTTTCTTTATCCAGTCCTTAAACTCTTCCTGTGTCACCGCATCTTTACCGTAGTGCCTGTCACCTTCTTCTTTGCGCCACGGTCTCGGGTACAGTTTGGGTCTCTTTGCTTTCTTGTATGAGCCGAATGCCACAAAATTTGCGTTAAGCAGATTGATGACATCGTATATGTCAGCAAGCACCGCATTAGTCTTTGCCGTTTGAGACCACATGGACATTTCCGGCTCGCATTCCCTGAACAGGGCACTGTCCATGTCGAGGTTTTCAATAAACGATTTCAAAGCCCTCCATGAATAACGGGCAGGTACATCATCAAGTGAAGCTCCTGCCCGTGTCATGAGGTCGTATTCTATAGCCTTGCCGTGTTCTATGAGTATCGGGGCAAGGCTTAAGATTCCCCCATCTTTGATGTCCTCATGGTCTGGCCTATCTGCTTAAGCTGGTCAATGGTAAGGGCTTCGACCGCACTGGTAGGGATGTATAGCTTGAGGATCTCAGCTACTATCCTGTATCCATCCTTGAAGGTGGTCTTTGTCGAATCCTTGAACAGCTCCCCCGGCAGTCTCTGTATCTCTGATGCCGGCATACTGCTTATCTCCGGGATATAGAAGCGTCTTGAGCCTCTGCCGTATGCTGGCTCATTTTCTTCAAGATCTGCTATCCCATCCCATGTCTCATCGGAGCGTTTGTCGGGGGCTTCTTTCGTAAGCTCCCTGACCTTCGCCCTCCAGGCTTTGTGCTCCGGTGATTCTATAGGTACTTCTATCTTGATCTTCCCCATGTTCTCTCCTTAGATTGTCTGCCCGTCGTCAAGGATCATCTGCCAACCGTTGCCAAGTCCCTTGATTGTGGTTGTCCAGTTTATTGCGCTCTCGGGGGCAAATGTGACATCGGATACCTCCGTGATCTGCCCGTCCTCACAGCCGATAGCGATAGCGTCATCACCGTCTTTCATGAGGAACAGGAAAGCCTCCTCATCGGGCAGTGATGAATCTGAAAGATTTACCGCTATGAGCTTGCCGTGGTTCGCGTTCGCCGGGGTGATGTTCACGTTGCGCTCGCCTACTACGATCTTCATGGTCTCCTCTGTAGTGTCCATGATCGGGCACGATATTGACTCGGTATGCTCTGACATGATGGATCTTTTTATCTTGTTTGCCCAGTTCTTGAGATCCTCCGTGGACTTGTCCATTGTGAGCGTGATGCCGTCAGAGGTTACATCTCCTGCCCTCTTCCATGCGCTCACATATACGGTCACCTCCACCACATCGTTGTCCTGAAGCTCATCGCCCGAATATGTGAGGGTGTTGCCGCTTACGGTGTATGCTGTCGTAGCCTTGCCGTTCACCTTTACGCTTGCGATTGCGTTCGGAGTATATCCGAGTGTGAAATCTGTTTGTGCTGCGGTAGCCGTAAAGGTTTCCGTTGTTGTCCCGTCTCCGTTCTCTCCTACGATTGCAGGATCCACCGGGTACTCAGGCAATGCCGTGCCTTTTGGTGCATGAAAAAACATGCCAGTCTGCCGCCCAAGTCCGAGTTTTACATCATTTGAAGCCATTTTTTTATCCTCCTATGGTGTGATCTTCCTGATGTGCCACTACCCGTAAGGTAGCGGAACACATTGCAATATCAGGTCTTGCGGGGTCATTCCCCCATGAGCCCGATGAGTTAATAGATGCATAGCGGAGTGCTGTATTGCCCCTGTTCGCTATCTCTTTAGTTATCCCTACAGCATTCCGCAATGTTTCCATTGCTTCAGCTTCGGTTTTTGCCCGTGCGTCAAGCACTACATTGAACGTGTCGATGGTATCTTCATCCGTACCGCCTACCTGTTGAATGAGGATGCAGGGCATTTTGAATTTTGCAGGCAACGGTCTGCAATATGCCGTGATATACTCTGACAGTGCCTGTCTTATTTCGTCTTCAACGTCTATCTGTCTTTTGATCCTCATGGATGCACCGCCTTTGAGAGTGCCTTGTTTTCAGATTCAGCTACCGCTGCCGCACGGTCTGCAGATGTCACTGATGCTATCCAGCGGCCGCCACCGTATCCGCCCATCCATGTCTTTGCGGTAAAGCCTTCGCCCTCTACGCCGCTATTTGCTGATGCCTGGATTTTTTCGGCAGCACTGGCAACGAGTGCTTTTGTCCCGTCCGACTGCAAGATAGCTTTGAACCCGTCTGATATAAACTTGATCTCCACCTGCTTCATCCCGTCCACCTCACAAGATTAAGCTGTATGTTGGAGCGGTTGCCCGTCGGTGACTTCCACGCTCTCGGCTCACCGTTGATCTCATAGGTTTCGCCGTCAGCTACTATATGATCTCCGGCTTTAACGTCAGAGCCGTACGGTACATAGACCGTGAGTCCGTCCATCACCGCAAGTACACGCCCGTCAAGCGACAGTGAAGTGCTTGCTGGCTGTATCGAGCATTGGTTTATCTCAATCTCGCTTTCGGGATTATCCCAGTCGGGTGTCTCTGATCCTCGCTCCGTCTTGATGCCCGGTCTTATCCGGGTGACTGTATCATTTGCGAATGTAGCAACCATTAGAACACCCCCTGCAACCTGTAATGCGTAAGGATGCCTTTAGCATAGTCGTCAATCACCCCTGCCTGTCCGCCGTTGGAATAGCTGTTATTGTAGGTCACAGACACACCTCCGGCAGCTTCAGAGGTTACGCCATAAGACTGAGCTAATGCGTGGGTGATAAGCGTTGCGGTCAATTCCCTGACCGCTCCTATCTCGCCGTCAGGTATACCTGCCATATATACCACCTCTATCTCGCTGTATGCATATAATGCCGTGTTCAGCTCATATATCCTTAATATCCCATTGGTCTCAAGAAAATATTTGTCAGTTTCCGAGCCTGCTATCCTGACAGATATGATCTGCGAGACGAAAGCGGCGGGAAGCTGTATGAGCATGCCGCCGTCAACCCTGCTCACCCTTTTATCGAAAAAGGTGGCTTTCATGCAGCATTCAAGGGACGGGTATATATGCCAGCCGCAATAATTGCGGATAGCCTGTGATGCTGATATTATTCCGCTGTCTATTCTGACATCCCCGGTGTACTTTCCCCCGGTGTAAGCGTCGTATTCCTCTGTGGTTATGAAGTTTCCCGGCTCTTCGGATATCGAATAGCCCCAGCTTGTCAGTGTCATTTCTTGCTCACTTTCCTTGCTTTGTTTGCAGGTGTGACCGCCTTTGCTTCTTCTTTAACCTCCGGCTTGACCGTCTCAATGGGGACGGCTCCGTTAGGTACGTCTGAGTCGGCAAACTGGTACATCCTGCCGTTAGGCATTTTATATTTTTTCATATCTCACCTCATAAAGCAGGGGGCGTTGCCGCCCCCCCATGCAAATTTACTGACCGATGATTGAGAATGCCGCAGGAACTCTGACTACCACCAGCAACCTTTCCTCGAGCCTTACGGTGACACGGTTATTGATAAAGTCATCCTCGTTACTGTTGGACACCTCTACACGGAAACCCTCTCCTGCCTTAGTTACGACAGATGCGCCTACCTTGTAAGCACCGACCACTGCTTTGCCCTGTGTCATGGCGGCAGACTCCACTACGGTCAGACCCCATATACGGGGGTTGGAGCTGTATGAGCCGTTGCCATAGCTGCCATAAGCAGGGCCGCCGAGCAGGTACTGTTTATTCTGATCTTTGCTCTGAAGCAATGTCGCGTAATCAGCCGGATTGATCACAAGCGCATCAGCGGTGTATCCGGTATCTGCCATGATATCCTGCTTTGCCGCAAGTATCGTGTCAAAGTCGATAGTAGTACCGCCTATCTGTACTCCGCTGGTCCCGAGTAGTGTGGTGATCAGGTAGTTTTCTTCGACCTTGTTAAACTCATAGATGCCACGGTTGCGGATTGCGCTCTCAAGGAAGGGATTGTCAAGAAGCAGCTCATCCGTCTCTTTGAAGTATGCAGCTATCTTTGACAGTGCTGCCGTTTTGGGAGTGTAGGGTATATTGATCTGCGGCTTTGTCGCTCCCTCTGCCACTGTTCCTATCGCGCCCTCTATAGCACCCAGTACATAATATGTCAGTGCGTTGGTAGATATGGACTCCTGCCCGAATATCTGTCTGACATTGAGTGCTACCTGCGGATCTACGACGTTGTGGTCGTAGGTCTGCTCCGTGGTGCTTGATGCCACGTCGGTATTTGCCTTGACGTTAACACTTATCGCGCCCTTCTGCTTTTTCAGGCTTGCCATGTCCATGGACTTGATGGCAGCGTGCAGTCCCTTTTCTTCCTTCTCGGGTGCACCTTCATTGTTTCCACCATCACCGATGGACTTCAGTGCGTTTACCGCCTTCTCCGCCGCCTCGATCTTGCCCTCGAGCTCCCTGATCTCATCGGCAAGCTGTGCGCCTTTCTCGATCGCCTCGGTATCCTCATTCTGTATCTGTCCTTCGAGTGCCTTAAGTTCCTTCTGCTTTGCGTTAAGCGTCTCTTTAATGCTCATTTTTCTGATCCTCCATATTCTTGATCATGTCTAAAAGTTCCTGTTTCTTGTCTGCATTAACGCCCTTTGAGTCCTCTCCTGCCGGATTGCCGTCCGGGTCATCCTCTGCATTATCATCATCCTCGCTATCCAGTAGTGAATTAGCAAGGCTTATGATCTGTTTGATCGTATCTTCGTCAGATTTGCGGTTACGTCTGCCCGACTTGACATCAAGTACCCCTGCATCATCATTTGCCGGAACGGTGA
>JAFUWM010000202.1 GCA_017483425.1 Lachnospiraceae bacterium
ATAGGCTCTCGGAATCTTGAGCTTGCCGACCAGAGTCCATCGGTCGGATGAACCTTGAAAAGAAAATATTATCCGGAATGGAACGGACATGTAACCGGGATGGGAAAAATGGCGCACTTTAATAGACCATGCGTCAGAAATGGGTTATAATGGTATCGCTTATTCAGTTAAGCGGCTTGCTCAAAGAGATCTTTTAGGCGGGATGACTTTGGCAAAGCCCATGCATCAAGATGCTGACACATCATGATGGCAAAGAGGCGGCAGTACCACATCTTAGTAGATCGGTGTCTGCCGTTTTCTAATTTGTAGTCGATCTTTTCACGCTTATTACATCTCTCTGCGGAAGTTCTTGCATTGTACTCCAGTTTCCATTCATTGCTGCTTCTGGGCGGATCGTTAAAGAGCCTTGGATTATCTTTCTGAACCAGATGAACCGTTCTGCCGTATTTAGCATCAGAACATGGACTTTCACACGTACAGGTGATGGCACCACCCTTGAAACTGATTTTGGGACATTTGAATTTTGTCCTTCCCTTCATTGATTCAGTGCCATCGCGACGCATCCGGAAGCCCTGTTTGCAAATGGGAACGCCGTCATTATCAATGGTGAAATCGTCCTTGTAAACAGGAGGTCTGCCGCCTTTGCCGTTCAGGTCTATGAATGGCGTTATATGATGCTTCCTGCAGTACAGATAATAGGGCATGGCATCATGGGCAGAATCCAGAAGAAGTTTGGTGACGTTTACGTCCGGAAGGAATTTTTTCATGGAAAACCAGTTGTAAATGAAGCCATGCGAATCATGCCTTGAGGCCGGCCCGAGCAACGGAAAGACAGGGAGGTCGTTATCGGAATCCGAAGCGGTCAGCATATATAAGTCGTAACCGAAGTAATAACGGTTCCTGTGTGAATCCCAACCGATGTTGCAATCAGGCTGACGATAAATGCGGTTGCATTTACAATCCCTGATGCCGTTTTCCAGACAGTTGCAGGTTCGCTTTTTACGCTCCTGCGCAGCAGTATAAACAGGAGTGCCGTCACCGGCGAGAGCAAGGCTTTTAAGGTTGATCAATCCCATTTCAGCAGAGCGGTTCAGGAAAAGGGAACTGAAAATTTCAAAGAGCCTGGTACATGCATCCATGTCGGCTGGCGGTTCCTGCTCAAGTTTTTCAAAGAGTTCTTTCACAGTGACTTTTTCGACGGGTGGAGCTTTTTCTTCTTTACCGTTTGGCTTCTTTGGTTTTTCTTTGGGCGGATGAACGGCATCCGTAAGATTATTCTTATCGCTGCACCATAGGCGAGAGAAGAAGTCATAAAACGTTCCGATGCCAGGGGTATCACCAACGTTAAAACCGCTAAGAAGGGCATGAAGATGATTCTCCCTCATGTCGGCAACCCATGCGGTCACGGAAGTGACTTTGAATTCGATGGAAAGCATGACGGAGCGCAGCATGTCGGAAGGAAGCCGGGGATCAGGACCAAAGACGGAATAACGATCCTGCATGATCTCATCAACTGCAGAAAGATCCAGGGCGTAGAACTTTTCAAGGATTTCCCAGGTCGACGAGGGTAAGGATGAGGCAGCGTCCGGATAGTATTTACGAAGTTGCTCCAGAACGCGTTTCTGGTAGGCGGGATGACCGCCGATGTTAACGGGTTTCATAATGTGCACCTCCAATCAAGAGCGAATTTGCATCTTAATTGAAGGGCGCGCCTCGCTACCTCTGCGAGGTTATAATCAGCGAGGCGCGCCGCACATTTGGCTCTGCCTGTCAAGCGATTTTTTGAAAAAAGTTGCTTCTTCAGGTGGGGGAAAATAAAAAATGGAGTCTCGAAAACACAGTATTTATGCGGGATAGAGATTCCGAGAGGCTATACATTACAAAAGGAGGAAGATAATGAAAAAGAAACTTGTATCACTTTTACTATGCGGTGCGCTTGTATTTTCACTGACTGCATGCAGCGGCGGCGGAGATATGTCAGCGGCTTCAACGGACACCCCTGCGGCATCAACAGAGGAAGAGGCTCCGGCTGATGACACGGCAGCAGAGGATGCAGCGGATGATGCTGCAGCAGACACAGCGGCAGACAGTTCTGATTCTGCAGATACGTCCGCGGCAGGCACGACCATTACGGTCATGGCAAGTCAGGACTGGGTAGAGGATTCCGAGCAGGAGCTTGGGAAGAAATTTGAAGAGGAGACGGGCATACATGTGGACTATCAGATAGTTCCCGCCGATCAGTATCAGGATCTGCTCCTTACCCGCTTAAACAGCGGCGAAGGTCCTGACATCTGGGGCGCACAGTCAGGCTTTGCTCTCAAGACTACATACAATGTTGAAGAGAACGCGGTAGATCTTTCAAACGAGCCGTGGATGTCAGCTTACAGCGTATTCTCGGCAGAGCAGACAGGCGTTGACGGCAAGAACTACGGCCTCACATACTATGACACAACGACAGACTACTACATGGTCTATAACAAGAAGCTCTTTGAAGCGGCAGGCGCAACCGTTCCCACAACCTTTGCCGAACTCAAGGATACCTGTGACAAGCTTGCTGCAAGCGGTGTCACGCCTATATATGAGCCCATGGCTGACGGCTGGCATCTTCTCATGCTCTGGACAGAGAATGCACAGGTTCATGACAAAAAGAACCCTGGCATCATTGACAAGTTAAACAACAATACAGCCACATTTGCGGATGATGCGGATCTGAAATTGGCCGTTGACCAGCTTAAAGAGCTTTACGATAACGGATATTTCGGCGATAACTGCTTAAGTGATGAGTTTGCTGACGCAGAGGGATACATGGCAAGCGGAGAGTTCGCTATCTGCATGCTCAAGCCCGGCGCTATCAATACCATCGTGGCAAGTGACCTCAATACCGAAGGCTACACAGAGGATGATTTCGGCCTTTTCCTGTTGCCCATATGTGACAACCAGTACCTGAATATCCATCCTACCGGACCTTCAAGGTTCATATATTCAGGATCAAAGAACATAGACGCTGCAAAACAGTACCTTTCATTCCTTCTTGAGAAGGACAACGTGCAGTACCTTATCGATAATGCGGCTGATGTTGAGAACATTCCCGTGGATGTAGGACAGACACCGGAGTATTCAAAGACAACTCTTGATTTCCTGGATAGCTATGATGACGATCATTCAGGAATGGTTCTTCAGGATGTCGTGCTTTACTTCAACGAGCAGTGGATGGATATAAATGCGGATCTTGCAGCTATGTTTATAGGTGATATGACAAGCGACGACGTGCTCAAGGGCATAGACGACCGCAGAGCTCAGCTTGCACAGGCAGCAGGAGACTCCAACTGGAACTGAAATAACATACCTTAATAGCATAAGTACTGAAAAAGGGGCTGTCGTATGGCGGCTCCTTTTGGCATGATTGGCATTTTTGCTGCAGTAGTAATATAATGAAGCGGGTTTTACACCGACAGCAGCAGGTGGTTTTTAGGGTAGAGGAGATTGTTATGGAAGAGACTATGAAAGACTTTGAAAAAGAATTGGAAGAATCCTACAGGGAGCTGGAAGAGATTGGTGACGACGAAGCAATGCTCTCGGAAGATGAAGAAAGCAATGACGCATGGTCATACCTGAAGCAGATAAAGGCATCAGGCGACACCGTTAAGATGAAAGTTCTTGAAGCGGTAGAAGCGGGGGTGATCGGAAAAGTGGAGGGTATTCGGGCATTTATACCCGTATCCAAGATTACGGTTTCCCATGTAGAAAGTACCGATGACTGGGTCAATAAAAGCATCGAGGCTGAGATAATCACCATAGATAAGGCAAATAAAAAGCTTGTTCTTTCCGGACGTGCCGTTGAGGAGAAGAAGCTTAAGGCTGAAAAAGACGAAAAAATGAAATCCCTGAAAGTCGGCGATATAGTAGAGGGTTCTGTTGAGAGTATAAAGAAATACGGTGCATTCGTCCGTCTTGAAAACGGTCTGAGCGGCATGATACACATTTCCCAGATCTCACAAAAGCGTATAAAGAATCCATATGAAGTGCTTCAGGAGGGACAGACCGTAAAAGCACAGATAATAAATATGGAGGACGGAAAGATAGCTCTTTCTATGAAGGTATTAGAGCAGGAAGATGACACGGGTGAGGATGAGATCGATCCCTCGCAGTATCGCGATACAACAAGTATAGGCACAAGCCTTGGCGACCTCCTCAAAGGGATCAGTCTTTAACATATAAACGTTCGTATTCGGCGGGTGTGACAAGACTACTGGAATACAAAACAGACAGGAGTTCTCTGATAGAGAAACTGCAAAGCTTTTGACGTATTCCCGGATAAAAGCTATAATTGAAAAGGCTTTTTGGCCGATTATTTTGGGAGAGTTTTAAGGAGGAAAAAATGATCACAGATGGCTTTGCCTACGTCGCCCTGCTTTTGTTTCTGGCGGGCGTACTGGTAACACTTGAAAAAAAGACCGGATGGAAGTTTTTTAAGTTCATTCCGGCAGTGGTATTGCTTTATCTTCTGGCAATGCTGCTCTGCACGCTCAAGGTGTGGGATATGGAATCAACCAAGCCCGCATACAGCGCATTGAAAAACCCGCTGACTTACGCGATGGTATTCGCGATGCTTCTTCGATGCGATATCCGTAAGGTCATAAAGCTGGGACCCAAGATGCTCATAGGATTCTTTTCGGCATCAATAACAATCATGATAGGATTCATAGTGGCCTATCTTCTCATGAAGGGCGTTATAGGCGCTGATTCATGGATGGGACTCGGAGCTCTCTGCGGAAGCTGGCTCGGAGGATCGGGAAACATGGTCGCAGTACAGGCAGCACTTGATATAAGCGAGGCGGATATGGGCTACGCGCTTGTCATAGACTCGATAGACTACTCGATCTGGGTCATGTTCCTGCTGTGGTTCGTTCAGATGGCGCCTAAGTTCAACGCGTGGACAAAGGCAGATACAACCACGCTTGATGAGGTCAGCAACCGTCTTGAGGATGAGGCTAAGGCAAACACTCAGAAGATCGAGTTCCAGGGACTCATACTTCTTGTAGGTACAGCGTTTATTGTATCTGCTGTCGCACAGTATATAGGGACAGCTATCAATTCAGTGGCTCCTTTCCTTGACAAAGCAACATGGACGATACTTCTGATCACTGTGCTCGGTCTTATCGGCGCAGTGACGCCTCTCGGAAAGATAGCAGGTTCACAGGAGGTTTCAAACCTTCTGCTGTACAGTGTAGTGGCTCTGCTTGCATCGAGGGCGAGCCTTTTAGAGCTTGCCGACGCTCCTGCATGGATACTTACGGGCTTTATAATCCTTGCCATACATGCAATCCTCATGGTCATACTGTGCAAGCTTTTGAAGATAGACCTCTTTACAGGCTCTGTCGCGTCACTTGCCAATATCGGCGGTACGGCTTCGGCTCCCGTGCTTGCGGGATCCTACTCAGGTTCACTCGTTCCCGTAGGTATACTCATGGCGCTTTTAGGATACGTCATAGGTACGCCCTGCGGTATCATGATAGCCCATATAATGCAGGTCCTTGCGGGGTAGTATCTGCCCCGGGGTGACCGGTTCTCTTAGGAATGCCCGAACCGGATAGCGTAAAGACAGCACGAAACATATCCCCGCCTGTGATAGGATGTCACAGCGGGGATTCTTATAACAGGGGGACATATGGTAAAGCTTGATGACAAAATAGAAGCCATGCAGGATGAGCTGGTCAGTGCCGTACAGAGGCTTGTACGGATAAAAAGCGTGGAGGATATAGGAGGAGGCGGTAAGCCCTACGGAAAGGGCGTGGCGGACTGCCTTGCTGAAGCGCTTAAGATGTGCGGGGAAATGGGTTTTCCCACAGTGAATATGGACGATCAGTGCGGATGGTGTGAGTACGGGGAAGGAGATGAGATGATAGCTGTCCTCGGACATCTGGACGTGGTGCCGGAGGGTGAAGGCTGGAACTATCCGCCATACGAAGCAGTAGTCTCTGACGGCAGGATATACGGCAGAGGTACCATAGACGACAAGGGGCCTGTGGCGGCATCACTTATCGCGCTGAAGGCGATAAAGGATTCCGGTATAAGGCTGAATAAAAGAGTCAGGATCATATTCGGTTGCAACGAGGAGACCGGGGCAGCGGATATGAAGTATTATCTCGCAAACGGCGGTGAGATACCTGTCATGGGATTTACCCCCGACGGAGAGTATCCCCTGATAAACGGGGAAAAAGGGATAATAAACGAAACCTATGAAAAGGATATTTCAGATAACGGCGAATATGCCATATTACATATCGACGGAGGAGTCGCGGGCAATGTGACCCCGAGATATGCGGAGGCGCTGATAAAGGCTCCTAAGGACTTTATTCCGGGGAATCTACCGGAAAAGATAACGGTTTCAGGGAAAGATGGTAACTGGCTTATAGCTGCCGAGGGCGTGGCGGTTCATGCGCAGCATCCCGAGAAGGGTGAAAATGCGATAGGCAGGCTTTTCTTATACCTTGATACACTGCCTTTTGAGGGAAGCACGAAAGAGGCGGTAAGTTTCATAGCGGGGAAGATCGGCATGGAGACTCACGGTGAGCGCTTAGGGTGCGATCTGTACGATGAGATATCGGGACATACCTCATTCAATATGGGAGTATGCTCGTCTGACGGAAAAGCGATATCAGTGAAGTTGAATTACCGCTATCCCGTGACACACGAGTATGAGGAATGTCAGCCTTTGGTTGAGAAGGCCTTTACCGGTAACGGATGGGAGCAGAAGGCGCATCAGCATAAACCCAAGCTATACATCTCCGAGGAGGAGGAGCTTGTAAAGAGCCTGATGAGGGTTTATCGTGAATATACAGGTGATACGTCAGGTCCGAAATCTATCGGAGGCGGTACATATGCCAAGGCGATACCGAATATACTCGCATACGGTCCGATCTTTCCGGGAGACGAGGTAGTGGAGCATATGCCGAATGAATATGTATCAATAGACAGGCTTGTGGAGAACGCAAAGATCATAGCCGCAGCGATAACGGAGCTTGTGGGGGTGTGATAGAAGCGCATCAGACAGCTTGATATAATATGATAATAATATTAATGGAGAAGAATGGAGGACAGCTATGAAGATCACGGATGTAAAACTGGCAAAGATATCGATACCTCTTAGAGTGCCATTCAAGACGGCTTTAAGAAGCGTTGACAGCGTAGAGGATGTGATAGTCGAGATATTGACGGACACCGGAGAGGTTGGCTACGGAGAGGCGCCGCCTACGGGTGTGATAACTGGGGATACGGCAGGAGCCATTATCGGAGCGATAAACGACCATATCGCAAAGAGCATTATCGGGAAGGATATAGATGATCTGGAGGATGTGCTTCAGACCATACAGAAGTGCATAGTTCATAATTCCAGCGCCAAGGCAGCAGTTGACATGGCGGTATACGATTTATACGGTAAGCTCTATAAGATACCCGTACACAAGCTTTTAGGCAGCGCAAGGAACAAGATCGTGACCGACATAACAATAAGTGTCAATCCTCCGGAGCAGATGGCGGTTGATACGAAAGATGCCATAAAGCGCGGCTATGACTGCCTTAAGGTGAAAGTTGGCATAGATCCCGAACTTGACGTGGCAAGACTTACGGCAGTCAGGGAGGCAGCGGGCGATGATGTGCTTATAAGGATCGACGCGAATCAGGCATGGAGTCCGAAGCAGGCGGTACGCATCCTTAATGCGATGCAGGAGAAAGGGCTTCAGATAGAACTTGTCGAGCAGCCCGTAAAGGCGGATGATATAGATGGACTTAAGTATGTAACGGAGCGGAGCTATGTACCGGTACTCGCGGACGAGAGCGTATTCTCTCCCGAGGATGCCCTGAGGATAATGCAGGTTCACGCGGCAGACT
The DNA here is from genome assembly GCA_017483425.1 of Lachnospiraceae bacterium. Lineage (GTDB taxonomy): Bacteria > Bacillota > Clostridia > Lachnospirales > Lachnospiraceae > NK4A144. Next base: position 7,891 of record JAFUWM010000202.1, read on the forward strand.
TCATCAATATCAAGCTCATGAAGTGTGGGGGAATATACAACGCACTGAAGATAATCTCCGCGGCGGAGGTCTATGGGGTTGAGTGTATGCTCGGCTGTATGCTTGAGGGCAAAGTTTCCGTGAATGCCGCGGTAGAGCTTGCCTGCGCAAAGAAGATAATCACGAAGATAGACCTTGACGGACCGGTACTCTGCAAGGAAGATCCCATATTCGGCGGTGCGGTATTCAACGAGAAGGATATAACCGTATCAGATGCTCCCGGTATGGGAATAGAGGGCTTTGAGGAAGGAAGGCTGGTTTATCTGTAAAATATCTGCTTTTTAAGGTATTGAAACAAACCGAATACCGCCGTAAACATACTGTTTAGAATCTTATTACAGATTCTACCCCAAAATCACGTCGGAATGGGGGAGTTATTCCAAGGCATAACGTCGCAAGTCAAATATTGTATAATTGTGGTAAAAAAATATATTATTTTTAAGAAACATACGAAAGGAACAACATGAAACAAAAAAAGATTTTAAGATGGAATCCAGTTTTATTACTGGTGGTAATATTTTCTGTTACGTACTTAACTCTGAATACAGGAGTTGACCATGTATTTGCTGCAGAAGATGACGCTTCTCTGGCGGTTTTTGATGATGGAAGCAGGGCAGACTCAATCAATGCTTCAGCAACTTCGGTAGATGTGACTTTGCAGGATTTGGTATATGGACAGACTGAGGCTCGTTCTATGCTTGACGAAATAAATACATGGCGAACAGGAGAAACATGGTATTGGAATGAGGACAACTCCTCAAAAACCACGTTTGCTGCGGGAGAATTGTCCCCGTTGGAATATGATTATGGTCTGGAGAAAATTGCGATGAAACGCGCTGCTGAATTGGCTCTTTCCTATAGTCATACCAGACCGGATGGAGAAAAGTGCTTTACAGCTTTTGAAGAAACTGTACCCGGATATACTTATGGCTATGCCGGGGAGAATATAGCATACGGCTTTCCGTCTGCGGAATCTGTATACATGGCATGGCGTGAAGATGAAGATCCATATTCTGGGCAAGGTCATCGCAGAAATATGCTGAACAGCAATTTAACAAGGATAGGAATAGGTCACTGTGAGTTTTATGGGACAGATTTTTGGGTGCAGAGCCTTGCCGGGAATCCGACTGGTGTGCAGGCGGGCGATGCCAATAACAGCCAGACCGATGTGGAAACATCTGTAGATCCATCCTCTTTAATAAGTAAGAAGCTCTATGCTTTTTCTTCGGATAGTAAAAATCAGACCCTCAGTATTGGCGGGAATGTCCAACAGGAGAATAATCCCAGAATATGGCTTTTAACGAACAATACGCCCGATGCAGGTCCCTACGGTCTCGGCATCCCGATCAAAACAGAAGGAGTTTATTTTGAAATTGCCGATCCTTCTGTGGTCTCACTGTCTTCAGACAACGGTATGACAGCTATCGCCAAAGGATCGACAAATATAGAAGCTCTTTGCCAATTCAATAGTGAAACACTTAATGATTCTGCAACGATTACTGTAAAAGGAGAAACGCAGAGCATCTCTCTCCCCGCGGATTCATACAATAAAAACATCGGAGACAAAGCATTTTCGTTAAATGCAAAAGCGAAAACTAAACTTTCCTATCAAAGCAGCAATAAAAAAGTTGCTATAGTAGATGAAAATGGTACTGTGACATTAAAAGGCATCGGAACGGCTTACATAACAGTTACGGCGGCCGAGTCATCTATCTACGACAAACAGACTGCGTCCGTTTCCATCAGGTGTTCCTCCCCGGCAGGCACTTCTCTTCAATCGCTAAAAAGCTCCGCCAGAGGGGCATTAACAGTCTCTTGGAAGTCTGCTTCGGCTGCTACAGGATATGAGATACAATATTCATCAAAAAAAGGTTTTTCTAAAGCCTATACCAAAGTTAAAACAGTGAAAGGCGCAAGCAAAAAAAAGATAACGTTCAAAAAACTTACATCTAAGAAGCGATATTATGCTCGTGTACGTGTATATAGGACCGTCGGCGGTAAAAAATATTATTCCGGTTGGAGCAAAGTAAAGTCGGTAGTATTGAAATAGAACAGGCATTGTAATCGGCAGCCCGAGAGCTGCCGATTACAGTTAAAACATCTGTATTTTTTGAAGATATGCCATTGGAACATGAATTTCCTCATTCCTCATAGCAACCAAGGGTTTATTGAAAAAAAACTTATCCGATATATACTTATGAATGAAACAGCATTCACAATAATATAGTCTCGGGGTAGTAATGGTCTCGACAGGGACTTTGAAGCCGGAGAAGCTATCCGAAGGAGATCGCGTTAAATCTCACAAACAAAATAAACGCAGACGATAGTTTTGCACTCGCTGCAGCCTAAGC
>JAFUWM010000203.1 GCA_017483425.1 Lachnospiraceae bacterium
GAGATAAAAAAGGACAATCCTGTAGAGGATATGTGCGTCCTTTTCGTGAATCTCCAGAATTTCAAGTATATAAACGAGACCGCGGGAGCCAAGGCCGGGGACGAAGCTATAATACAGTTTGCAAGGAAGGTGCTTCAGTTTGTAGACAGGAGCTGCGAGTCCTGCTGCAGGCTGGGCGGCGACAATTTCGTAATGGTAGTCCAGAAGAGGAATCTGGACGCTGTGCTTGATAAGCTTCATTCCGTAAAGATAGAGGAGCTTGAGAACGCCCCGAACCAGACCTTCAAGATCTCATGCTGGGTAGGGATATCGGAAACAAGACCCGGACAGGAGCATGAGCCTTTCGTGGTAAGGCTTAATGAAGCCGCTGCTGCCTGTAATATCGGCAAGACAAGGCTTAAGAGAAGCCTTGTGAGGTTTGATGACGAGCTTGTAAAGATGGTGGGGCAGAGCCGCAGGATCATAGCGATATTCAAGCCCGCGATAAAGAATCATGAGTTCCATCCTTTCTTTCAGGCAAAGGTAGATATGAACACGGGGAAGCTTGTCGGTTTCGAGGCGCTCTGCCGCTGGATCCATGAGGGCAGCTTCATCTATCCCGATCAGTTCATACCCGTGCTTGACAAGGAAGGACTGATCCATGATCTTGATATGGCTATCTTTTCGGAAACCTGCATAGCCATAAGGAAATGGAAGGATATGGGGCTTACGCCGCCCAGGGTTTCCTCCAATTTCTCCAGAAAGAATCTCTACGTGCCGGACATCGAAGATAAGATCTACGGTGTCATAAAGGAAAACGGGCTTGATTCCGGGGATGTGGAGATAGAGATCACGGAGAGCGTCAAGGAGGCGGACTACGACAGGCTTATAGAGTACGTGAAGAAGCTAAAAAGCTATGGAGTATACATCTCAATAGACGATTTCGGCACGGGATATTCTTCGCTTTCCCTGATCCACAATATTGATGCGGATGGGATAAAGATAGACAAGAGCTTCGTTGACGAGGTGACGGGAGAGGGCAAGGCAAAAATACTCATAGAGAGCATCGTAAGCATAGCACAGAGATTAAAGATGTCGGTCATAGCCGAGGGTGTCGAGACTGCCGAGCAGGGAGAGACATTGCTGGGCTTCGGGTGCAATTACGCCCAGGGGTATTACTACAGCAAGCCGGTAGACTACGAGACCGCTACGGAGATAATAACAAATCCGCCATTTTTGCCTATAAACGCCGGGGCGGTATAGAAAGTGTACGGTGATGAATGACAGGCACTTATTAGGTATACTACGCAGGGTTTTAGTCATACTGAGCATAGTATGTCTTGTAGGTGCCGTTTTTTTTATGTTCCGAATGATAGTTTCGGATGATGAGAGCAGTGAGGTCTTAAATGCCACGGCTCCTGTTGCTGTAGAGCACAGGGTGCTTTTTATAAGCTCGTACAATCCCCTGTATTTTGCCTATGACGCGCAGATTAGGGGACTGAAAGAGGGACTCTATCCCAATAATATCGAATATGACATTTCATATCTTGATTCCAAGAATTATTCCAGAGAAGAGGACGTAAGGGCTTTTCATGATTTCATAAAATCCCGTATGGGCGGCAACAGGAATTATGAGGCGATACTCATAGGCGATGATGACGCGCTGAGGTTTGCGCTGGACAATCAGCAGGAATTATTCCCGGGACTCCCCATAGTTTTTTTCGGAGTGAACGATCTGAATCTGGCAAGGATGGCGCAGGCGCGCGCAAACTTCACCGGATACTTCGAGAGAAGCTATCTGAGCGAGACGCTGCAGATCGCGACAAAGCTTTTTCCAGAAAGGGAGAATATAGTCGCGCTTCATGATACGACCTCTGCGGGAGCTGCGGACGCAAAGCTCTTTTATAATCTTCGCATTAATTATCCCGCATGCAGTTTTTCCGAGATAAATACCTCCGAGATGACGGACAGCGAGATAGCGTCAGCGCTTGAAGAATTGTCAGATGATTCAATGCTTGTATATATGACGGCATATAAGGACGGTGAGGGGAATACCTACTCAATGGAGAGCCGGACTGACTTTATAGTGGATCATACACGGGTTCCTATATTCAGGAATTATATAGGCGGAGAGGGTATGGGAATACTTGGCGGTGTCTGTATGGATATAGAGGGCCAATGCAGGGACGCGGGACAGCTCACGGCCGATCTGCTTGCAGGAAAGAAGGATATTTCCGGCATGAGATTAAATGACGTGACTCCGGGGTATGCGCAGTTTGATTATGAGGTGATGGAGAAGTACAATCTGAACGCGGATATGCTGCCGGAGGATGCGATAATATACAACAGGCCGGAGTCATTAACGGAGATATACGGGAGTATACTTGTCCCGGTAGGGCTTATCTCGCTGGCGCTCATGATGATGATCGCGGCATCGCAGATGTCGGTAAGGATAGCGCGTATCGCTAACGCGGAGCTGATGCGGACAAGGGATGATCTGGAGCTGTCCAAGGAGGAGATGCAGTACAGGGCGGAGCATGACGACCTTATGGGACTCATAAACCGCAGGACCGCAAGGGAATGGCTGAAGGATGAGCTTACGCCGGACAAGGACTTTTCTGTCATAATGGCGGATATAGACTGCTTTAAGAGCGTGAATGAGAGCTACGGGCATCAGATCACGGATGCTGTGTTAAAGTTTTTCGGAGATGCGCTAAAAGAGATA
>JAFUWM010000204.1 GCA_017483425.1 Lachnospiraceae bacterium
CAGGAATGAAAACGTAAGGCTCTTCGAGCTCGCTAATGTTTATATTCCAAAAACAGAGCTTCCTATCACTGATTATCCGGACGAGAGGATGCAGTTTACACTCGGAGCCTACGGGGATATTGATTTCTATGAACTCAAGGGAGTAGTCGAGGAGTTTATCTTTAAGTCCGGGATGAAAGAGCGTATCAAATATGAGGTTTCAAAGCGTCCTTATCTGCATCCGGGACGTCAGGCTGATATTATTTACGATGGTACCACTATAGGTTATATCGGGCAGGTTCACCCGCTTACCGCAAAGGCCTATGACATGGCTAAAGCGGAGGTATATATTGCCGTTATTGATATGCCTGAAATTGTCGCAAAAGCCTCATTTGAGCCGAGGTATTCCGGGATCGCAAAGTTCCCTGCGGTTTCAAGAGATATTTCCATGGTGGTACCGGATAAGATCAAGGCACAGGATATCGACGATATAATAGTGCAACGCGGAGGCAGGATACTTGAGGATTACAGGCTCTTTGACGTGTATGAGGGAGAGCAGATAGAAAGCGGCTATAAGAGCATGGCTTATACCGTGGTCTTCAGACATAAGGAAAAGACGCTCTCGGATGATGACGTAAACTCAGCCATGAAGAAGATATTAAACGGTCTTGAAGGACTGGGGATCGAACTCAGAAGCTAAAGTCAGCAGGAAATCAATGTCCGGGAAATTACTGAAATCCGATTTTTATTATGATCTGCCGGAGGAGCTGATCGCACAGGATCCTCTTAAGAAGAGGGACGACTCGAGGCTCTTAGTGCTTGACAAGGCAACGGGTGAGATAAAGCATGACGTGTTCCATAACATAACCTCGTATCTTAAGAGCGGCGACTGTCTCGTGCTTAATGACACGAAAGTCATACCTGCAAGGCTTCTGGGAGTAAAAGAAGACACCGGGGCTGCCGCAGAGATTCTGCTTTTGAAGAATAAAGGCGGTGATATCTGGGAAGCCCTTGTGCGACCCGGGAAGAAGCTTCGTGCCGGCGCAAAGGTCAGTTTCGGAAACGGCAGGCTTACAGCGGAGATAATCGAGGTATTGCCTGACGGTAACAGGCTTGTTAAGTTTCTTTATGATGGGATATGGGAGGAAGTGCTTGATTCACTGGGCGAAATGCCGCTTCCTCCGTATATCACTCATAAGCTTAAGGACAGAGACAGGTATCAGACCGTATATGCAAAGTATGAGGGCTCGGCCGCAGCACCGACGGCAGGGCTTCATTTCACTGGTGAGCTTCTTGACGCAGTAAGGAATATGGGCGTAAATATCGCTTATGTGACGCTGCATGTAGGTCTTGGAACCTTCCGTCCGGTAAAAGAGGATAATATCTTAGACCATCATATGCATACCGAGTGGTATGAAGTGCCGGAAGAAAGTGCGGAGATAATAAACAGGACTCATGAAAGCGGAAGCGGCCGGGTCATCTGTGTGGGAACAACCTCATGCAGAACTATAGAATCAGCGGCGACTGCATCACGAAATAACACAAATATCGGGAACAGAAATATTACAGATAAAGCAAATCACAGAGGGCTCTGGAACGTTGCTCCCGGCAGTGGAGATACGGATATATTTATATATCCCGGCTATAAGTTCAAGGTAACGGATGCCCTTATCACAAACTTCCATCTGCCAGAATCAACGCTTATAATGCTCGTTTCCGCCTTAGGCGGATATGATAACATTATGAAAGCCTACAAAACCGCAGTAAAAGAACGCTACCGCTTCTTCAGCTTCGGGGATGCGATGTTTATTATCTAGGACTTTTTCACTTTTGATCTATTATTTCAAGACCTCAAAGAAGCCCGGATAGGAGATGGACACACATTCCGGGTGGACTATTTCGGTTTCACCGTCGGCAACAAGACCTGCTATGGCACATGACATTGCGATCCTGTGATCATGGGCATCATCTATCTCAGCTCCGTGAAGAGGTCTGGGACAGCCGTCCGCATTTATGATAAATCCATCATCCGTACCCTCAATGACTGCACCCATAGCCCTGAGATTTTTTGTGACCAAAGCTATACGATCCGACTCCTTCACCTTGAGCTCGGCTGCATCCCTTATCACCGTCGTTCCCTCGGCCAGTGACGCGACAACGGCTATAAGGGGAAGCTCGTCTATCAATGTGGGAATGATGTCTCCCTCTA
>JAFUWM010000205.1 GCA_017483425.1 Lachnospiraceae bacterium
CCGCATCATACACCTCATCTTCATCCCGTGTATAGATGTCGAGTCTTATCGGTTTCCCGTCGGAAGTATACCTGAACTCCCTTTGTGGCACTGCTTCCGTAAGCTCTCCCACAGGTCTTTGCAGGAGGCATTCCACCACATCCCTGCACAGTTCAAGATCCTGCATTACTTTTCCGAACATGAAGTCATCCTTAAACTCCAGTTCTTCATACAGTTTTACATGCATCATTCTTTTGCTCATCTTTTTTCCTCCTGTTAGATAGATTTATCCGGCAGGAATAAGATGAACTGCGACAGCAGCTTTCCCATCTTTCTCCTGCCTATAGTTTTGGGGATATAAGCAGGAATTTCAGAATTAAAGATTTCTAGACGCCTTCCGGCATAATCATATATGAGAATAGCTGCTTACAAGAGAAATGATACCACAATGGGTCAAAATGGGAAACAACAAATATCATTTGACAAAGTTATTAAAAGTTATTAAAGTAAATCGAAGTTATTAAAAGTTATTAAACTAGAATTGCGAGTTCTTATTTTCATTATGCCGTTAACTTTAAGTGTTAGTTTAGTCAGATAGTTAATTCCTGGAATTGAGATAGATGAAGATAGATGTAAACGGCATTTCTGCATATTATGAAGAATATGGAACTAAGGACGCTCCGGCGGTACTGGTGCTGCCGGGCTGGATGGCAAAAGCGTCCATATACAGGATCGTGGCGGATGCCATTTCAGAAAAATACCGTGTGATCCTGCTTGATATGCCGGGCTTTACGGGTGACACTCCAGAGCCTCCTGAGGCATGGAATCTCGACGGATTTGTGGATTTCACGGTTGATTTTATAAACGCCATGGGGCTTACATCCCTGACTCTTATGGGTCACAGCTTCGGAGGCAGGATAATAATCAAGCTGATGAATAAGAGCGAGCTGTCCTTTGATGTGGAAAGGATAGTCCTGATAGATGCTGCCGGCATACGTCATGAGCTCTCGGCATCGGCGCAGCGCAAACAGAAAATATTTAAGCTTGCGAAGCATTTCATGTCAGAATCGCAGATAGAGCATTATAAAGAGACTCACGGGTCTGCTGATTACAGAGCGGCTTCGCCTCTGATGCGAGAATGCATGGTAAAGGCAATAAACGAAGACCTGACACCGCTGCTTTCCGGTGTGAAGCCGGAAGTTCTGCTCATATGGGGCACCGCCGATACGGCGACACCGATATCCGACGGGGAGCTCATGGAACGATCCATGCCGGATGCGGGACTTGCACGCATAGAGGGCGCGGGTCACTTTTCGTTTGCCGATTCACCTGTTGTTTTTACAAATATTCTCAGGAGCTATTTTAAATTATGAATACCTTTGTATTATTCCAGCAGATGCTGATGCTTTTTGCAATGATGGTCGCGGGCTACGCAGCCTTTAAGGTCGGTTTTTTTGACAATGTCGGCCAGCACCAGATAAGCAAGGTTGTTGTAAATGTGCTGAATCCATGCCTGATGCTCTCCGCCATTGCGGGCGACAGGGCTCCAGGCGCAATGGAGCTCAGCTTACAAAATCTCATGGCAGCTGCCGCTTTCTATATCTATTTCATCATAGCAAGCTATATATTCTGTTTTATAAAAGGACATACGGGAAAGAATGATCCACATGACCTGAAGCTGCAGCAGCTTATGATGATCCTTTCAAACATTGGTTTTTTCGGCATTCCAGTCGTAAAAGCATTGTTCGGGGATGAATATGTGATCTATCTCATATTCTATATGCTCCTGTTTAATGTCGTAGCTTATACGCTGGGCATATATCTCGCAATGCCCCAAGCTGCAGACGGTCCGAAATTTTCGGCAAAAAAGATAATCAATACCGGAACAGTCATAAGCGTTATCGCGATACTCCTGTATTTTGCTGAGGTTCCTATACATGAGACAGTCGGAAATTTCTTCACATATATGGGAAATGCCTGCATACCGCTGTCTATGATACTTATAGGCGGATCGCTCGCGCAGCTGGATCTGAAAGAGGTATTTTCGGATAAGGAGATATATGTATATATTCTTATCCGAAACATTCTGGTTCCCGCGATCGGAATCCTGATACTCCGTATGCTGCCCTTTGATCCCGTTATAGTTAAAATATGCTGTCTTTCGACAAGTATGCCGATAGCGGCTCTTTCCGGGATGCTCTCAGAGCAGTATGCCCACAGGGGCAATTATTCCAATAAAATGGTGGCAATGTCAACGATATTGTCTGTTCTCACAGTACCCTTGTTGTCATTATTGTACCTGTAGGAATTTCAGCTTTACTCCAGCCAGTTCCAGCCGGAGGCGTCTGTATACATGATACCCGAGACGGAGATATCGCCAGCACTGTTTATATCGCAGACTCTCCATATGGTTCCAAGCCTTCCCACTGGCATCAGATAAGCCGCAACTATCCCGTCTTTATCAAAAATGGTCACATTTATATTTGAACGACCCATATTGCCTGACATATCATCCTTTGAGAGATTTGCGTCATCTTCCACGAACAGGACATATCCGGCTTTGCTCTTGGAAGGATCAATCTTTATCTGATTACCTGTTTCATAGCTTTGATCATCCCTGTTGACAAGCTTCATGGAAATATCGGATACATCTGAAGTCAATACTACGGCATATTCACCATCTTTAAGCTTCACAGGGGGTTTTGCATTGGCATTCAGAAGATACACGTCCGTGTCATGAACAGCATGTCCCTCCGGCGCCACATATACCCTGCCGAGAGAATACTCCGGCGTACCGGGAACTATATGCACATCATTCAGGCTGCTTACCAGATATGAACCGTATGTATAAGTAAGGTTATAGGTTTCATCCGTCTGCGGAAG
>JAFUWM010000206.1 GCA_017483425.1 Lachnospiraceae bacterium
CAAAAATACTTAAGATTACCGGTACGGACACATCCGCGTTTCCGGACACCGTTGAATTCCGCTACTCCGGAAAACCAAATGAATTTGAAGTGATCCCCATGCACAGGGTAATAGACGGGAGTATCCCTGCCGACTACTTTGCAGGTTCTATAGTCCTGATCGGCGCGTATGACGAAGGACTCCTCGACTCATACAGTGTACCCATTGATCACGGGACTCTTATGTATGGGGTAGAAACTCATGCCAACGTGATAAACGCCGTAAGAAACGGGTATATTATCAGCTCTGCCCCTTTGTGGCTTGAATTCCTGATACTTGTTGTCATTCTTATATTGTTCGGTATAGTCTGCTCCAGATGCAGGGTAGGCACGGCGGTTATAACTCTCACGGGTGTTATCGCATGTTATTTTATTCTTGTATTAGCCCTGTACAGCTTGTTTTCCGTCATGCTTAGTCTTCTGTATATCCCGGTCGGAGCAGCCCTGCTTTTCCTCGCGATGCTTCTCGTGAAATATGTGGAAATGCAGAAAAAGCGGGCGCAGGAAATGAAAAAGACTCTGTTCTCAATGGCGGATTCAATGGCGCAGGCTATAGAGGGAAGAACCCCGTATAACGCGAACCATACAAGAAATGTCGCCCAGCGAAGCGTAGATATGCTTCGCTATATTAATAAGCTGCATAAGGAAAAGAAGACTAAGCTGCATTTTACCGAGCAGGAAACAGACCAGATGTACCTTGCCGCCATGCTTCATGATATAGGCAAGATGGATGTGCCTCTGGAGGTTATGGATAAGCCTACGAAGCTCGGCAGTACCGAGCAGAGACTGCGGGACAGGCTCACCATAATAAAGCTCAATATAAAAAACGCCATACTCACATCTCAGATCTCAGCAGATAAAGGCAATGCGCGGATCAAAAAGATAGACGATTTTCTGGCTAATCTCGGACTATATAACTGCGGTAAGCCGCTATCGCCCGAGGAATTCGCCGCGATAGACGAACTCGCCTCATATGTCTATACGGATGATAAGGGGCAGGAGCTTCACTATCTCACGGAAGAAGAGCTTGATGATCTGCACATAAAAGCGGGAACGCTCTCTGACAGGGAGAGAACGATCATGCAGAGCCATGTGGTACACACGGATAAGATACTCTCCCATGTTTACTTCAGTGAGGACTTCACGAATGTGCGCAAAATAGCGTCTAACCACCATGAGCTGCTTAACGGCTCCGGTTATCCGAACCACCTCACGGCGGATAAGCTCGATACAATGACACGCATACTTACGATAATGGACATATACGATTCTCTCATTGCCGACGACCGCCCGTACAAGAAGCCAAAGACTGTCGAGGTCGCATTTGAGATTCTTGACGAGGAAGCAGAAGCCGGTAAGGTAGATCCGGAGCTTCTTGCCATTGCCAAGGAGTTGTATTCCTAATCCGTTTATTCTGCAGTTTTTATCCATTCGCGCGCAAGATATAATGGAACATTGACCATCCATTCCTGCTCTCTGTAGTCATTCATTGAGAATCTGCATGGACGTAAACTATTATTACTTTCATAGATTACTCTCAGGCTCTTGGATCTGACATTTTCCTCAGCTTTTACTTCTATGGGATATACTTCATTTTTCTGAATAACAAAATCTACCTCCAGTGTAGAGCTATCCTTGGAATAGTAATAAATATTATTTTCTAAAGTAGATAATTCCTGTAAAACGTACTGCTCGGTAAAAGCCCCTTTATACTCAGAAAAGGCCTTGTTGTTTACCAAAACATCCTTTGGAGATACCTCAGTCATCGCTCCCATCAATCCCATATCAAGAAGAAAAAGCTTAAACGCATCAAAATCCTCATAAAACTTCAAAGGTTTTTCTATCTTCCTGATGCGTGATACCTTAATCACTAATCCGGCATCCGCCAGCCATTGAATCGCATTTTCAAAATCTTTTGCTCTGGCTCCTTTTTTTACTGCACTGTATATAAATTTCTTATTCTCTTTTGCCAATTGTGACGGGATCGAATCCCAAACCAGATTAACTTTCGGCAGAATATCCTTTGGAATATGTTTTGAAAAGTCCCGGCGATAATCCGTCAGGATCTGTTTTTGGAGAACCCTGACTTCCTGAATGTCCTGTTTTCTGGAAAAGCTGTCTACTACTGCCGGCATCCCTCCAACATAGTAATATTGCCGCAAAAGCTCTATGAATGTATGGGATAAAGTGGATAATTCACTCCACCTGTGTTCAGTCATCTGTTTGGCAAGTTCGCGTTTTCCCAGTGCGTTTATAAACTCTGCAAAAGTCATTGGATAAAGGTTGATCTCATCCACTTTTCCAACAGGGAAACCGGTTCCCTCATGTATTCCAATCCCCAATAAACTTCCGGCGACAGCAATATGATACTCCGGAGCATTCTCGCAAAAATATTTCAGGGAAGTCAAACCGTCAGGAATTTCCTGAATCTCATCTAAAACCAGAAGTGTGTTTTGCGGTTTAATACTAACTCCTGACAGAGCGGAAAAGACTCTGATCAATCTTGCTGTATCATAATCCGAAAAAGCACTTTTCATTTCAGGAGTATCATCACAGTTAATATAGGCAAGATCTTCATACTCCCTTCTGCCAAATTCTTTCAATAACCATGTTTTGCCAACCTGCCTGGCTCCATTTAGGATCAGCGGCTTTCTGTCATTTTTATTTTTCCATTCGCATAATCTGGAATATGCACTTCTTTCCATGAAAACATCACCTCACAATACATATTTTACATTTTTATGAGGGTATATTCAATAGTAAATAACATTTTTATGAGGGTACGCTCGATATTATATGACACTTTTATGAGGATATATTCGAGATGATACAACATTTTTATGAGGATATCGGTTTGTCTTGACACACAGAGAAAATAATAAGAAAATAGTTCTTTGTGTACGGAATAGGTAAATGGTTGACATAAATTAATCGGAGTTTATCATATGATAGAATCACTAAAGCGAAACTGGAAAGGTATGGTGCTGATGCTTATATCGGCGCTCACATTGTCGATCGGCTCATTTCTATGGAAAAGGGCTGATCTCAGTGACATAGCCACGGCAGTCACGAGCGTACAGGGGATCATAGGGGTATTCTTAAAGATACTTCCCGGGTTTATCGTATACGTGATCGGAGCCGCGGTCATGACGATAGCGCTGGGTTACGGAGAGCTTTCGGTGCTCCAGCCCATGAACTGTATGAGCTACGTGTTTGCTCTCATAATATCGGCCATATTCCTTACCGAACCGATCACGCCGCTTACGATCATGGGGATATTTGTGATCATAGTCGGAGTGTTCCTGATAGGAGGGTCGAGCAATGAGCATTAAAATGGGACTGATGCTTGCCCTTATCCTGCTGGTAGAGACGTCGGTCGCTTCATTTGCAAGCTTTTTTCTGAAGAAATCCTCGGGAGTCGAAAACAAGATAGAGATACTCAAATCCCCTTATTTTTACCTCGGGGGGATATTGTACGTGGTTTCTTCCTGCTTAAGCATAGTGCTGATGCAGTTTCTCCCTTATGCCATCATCCTTCCTCTGGGGTCGCTTACCTATGTATGGACCATGTTCATATCGAAGTGGCTTCTTCATGAGGATATCACGAAACGCAAGCTTATAGGCATAACGGTCATCATCTGCGGAGTTATTCTGCTTGCCGCAGGACAGATATAAAGACGGTTAAGTGGAAATATCATTACCGGATAAGTTCATAGAGAGAATAAAAGAAGATCTCGGAGATGAAGCGGATTCATTTCTGGGATCTTATCATGATACGCCCAAAAGAGGATTAAGAATAAATCCGCTTAAGACAGACTGCGATACTGAAAAACGGAGTGCAGAGGGACTTGACAGAATCCCGTGGGAGAGTCACGGGTACTATTACGCTGCTGCAAAGACCTTGACGGCACCCGGCAAATCTCCGCTTCATGCGGCGGGTGCTTATTATATACAGGAGCCCTCGGCAATGGCTCCGGTCAGCTTTCTTGATGTGCGGCCCGGCATGTGTGTACTTGATCTTTGCGCGGCTCC
>JAFUWM010000017.1 GCA_017483425.1 Lachnospiraceae bacterium
ACAATTCCTGTTTTGGAACAAGCGGAACCGTCTCTGATGTGAAGATGGCATACGACAGGGTGGCAAGTAAACTTCCCACATCCATGCAGAAGGTTTATATCGAAAAGTATGGATCAGAGGATGACAAAAAGAAGATGGAAAGGCTGTGCCTACAAGTCATTGATACTTACCGGGAGCTTCTGTCGGAAAATGAATGGGCATCTGATGAGGTAAAAGAATATGCCATACATAAGCTTGACAAGATGGAGATTCACGCCGCATACCCTGACAAATTCAGGGACACATCAGGGATTGACATATCCGGATGCTCGCTGATAGAAGCCGACGAGGTCATTTCACGTATGGATCGTGATTACAACAGGAGTCTCATAGGAACACAAAGAGACAAAGAAATGTGGGCGGAGGACAACAACATTCTTTCCTGCAATGCCTTTTATTTAAGAACGGACAATACGATAAATATGTTCATTGGCATGATGGGAGAGCCTTTCTACTCGGATGTCATGAGTACGGAGGAGCTGTATGCCTCTATAGGCGCCTTCTGGGTAGGGCATGAGATATCTCACGCCTTTGACAGTAACGGAGCACAGTTTGATGCGGATGGAAACTACAGAGACTGGTGGCCGGAAAAAGACAAGGAAGAGTTTAAAAGTCGTGTGCAAAAGATGGATAAATACCTGGACGGGCTCATAGCCTTTGGCGACAGCCATTTCATCGGCTCCAATATTGATACCGAGATGGTGGCTGACATGACCGGACTTCAGTGTGGTCTTCGCATGGCTTCAAAGGTGGACGATTTTGATTATGATAAGTTTTTCACAAAATATGCGCAGATGAATGCGGTCCTAAGCGTATACAGCAGTGAACTGACCATTCTTTTGCAGGATGAGCATCCGCTTGATTATTCAAGGACCAATGTTCCTGTGCAGCAGTTTGATGAATTTTATGAAACCTACGGCGTTAGCGAGGGAGACAATATGTACCTTGCGCCTAGCGACCGTCTGCTCGTGTGGTAGCCGTTCTCAGGGGAAAGCTCATTTTACTCCTTTGCCCTATAATCCGCCCAGACACGCCCTCACCTTAACTACAAAATCGAATTAAACGTTGGAAATAATGGTAGTTTTTGGCAATGGTTATTTTGAAGAAATGGAATCGAATGCTTGAAACTTTGAAGAATCGGTATTAGAATGTGATTGTAACAGCGAAGAAATGGAATCGTTTGCTCTATAGAGGATCAAAATGTTTAAAAGAAAAGCATTTGAAAAGTTGATGTACTGGAAAGAAAAGAAAGCTCCAAAATACTCCGTACTTTTGGAAGGAGCAAGACGTGTTGGAAAGTCTACGATAGCTGAAGAATTCGCAAAGCAGGAGTACAAGTCATATATAAAAGTTGACTTTGCAAACATTAAAAATGACGTTTTGGATACTTTTGATGATATTTCAAATTTGGATGTTTTCTTCCTTAGACTGCAGACGGTAACTGGTATCTCTTTGTATAAAAGAGAATCTGTGATCATTTTTGATGAAATACAGCTTCAGCCCAAGGTGCGACAGGCTATTAAATATCTGGTAGCGGACGGAAGATATGACTATATCGAGACGGGATCACTGATAAGCATTAAGAAGAACGTCAAGAATATTGTTCTTCCTTCAGAGGAGATAAAGATTCCGATATACCCAATGGATTATGAGGAATTTATGTGGGCTGCCGGGAATGATACATACTCAGTTTTAAGGGAATTGTACAAGAATGGAAAGCCGGTAGGTAATTCGTTAAATAGAAAACTGATGCGCGACTTCAGGATATATATGGCAGTAGGAGGAATGCCGCAGGCTGTAGAAGCATACGTGGAAGGGAAGAATTTTACTGAAATTGATGAGGTAAAAAGGGAAATCATAAATCTCTATAAAGATGATTTCTTTAAGATGGATAATACAGGGCTTATTGGAAGAATGTATGATTCCGTTCCTACCCAGCTTGCAACGGATAAGAGAAGCTATGTAATATCTTCGGCAACAGGTAAAAAGAAGATTGATAAAGATTTAGAGCGATTACATGATCTGTTAGATTCAAAGACCGTACTGGCTTGCTACAATGTTTTTAACCCAAGCGTTGCACTGTCTCAGACAAGGGATAATGATACTTTTAAGCTTTATTTGGCGGATACCGGATTATTTACTACCATGATTTTCGATTCATCCGGGGAGACGGATGAAAACGTTTATGCAAAGTTATTAAGTGACTCGCTTCCGGCAGATTTGGGATACTTATATGAAAATGCGGTTGCGCAGGTGATAACCGCTTCGGATAGACCGCTTTATTATCACACATGGGAAAAAGAGAATAGTTCTCATTACTACGAGGTTGATTTTCTTCTTACATCAAAAACCAAAATAGTTCCGATAGAAGTTAAATCATCCGGAATAGGTAAACACGAGTCAATAACCAGATTTAGCAAAAAGTACTCCAAACAGGTGGTAAAGCAGATTTTATTTTCTCAAAAGGATATTGGCAATGCAGATATGCTGAAGTTGTATCCGATATATATGTTGCCGTTTGTTTTAGAGGATTTGTAGATGCATGAATACTAATATTAAACTGGACAATGAAACTGCAACACAATGTTGCGTTTGCTTTGCAAAATTGCCAAAATTATAGAATACTATCAGGAGGAGAGAAGATTATGGGATTCAAGAAGGTACTTGTGGGGAGCGATAAGCATCAATCCGCTTAACTGGAAGAGGGACGATACTTATGCGTCCGCTGATGAGAACCTTGGTTCAAGATTCCAATACGACGAGGACGATGGTTCGCAGCTCTACAAGGTGACCACTCCCGGCGTGGCTGATGCGCAGGTCGATACGGAGAGGGGAGTCGTAATATGTACGAATAAAGACCTTCCATTTATGAAGGACGTTGGCAACGAGCAGTTTGCGACGCTTTTTGGACCCGAGAGCTACCACAATGGCGACTACCTTTTCTACTATGTAAACATTCAGGAGAACGTCGCAAACCGCATACACAACTACTTGCTAAGGCAGGAGATAGAGGCGGATTGATTCTAAAATAAAAGCCTAAAATATCTATAGTGTGATTTTGCGTGTTCCATAAGACGGATGACGTTGTAAGGCGGATATTTGCAAGTATACTTGCAGTATCCGCCGTATTATTCTCCGCACTTTTTACTACAAGGAAAAGAGCAGGGGCTTACGATGACCAATGTTTATTAAATAGCATTTCAGAGGTGATAACGATGGACGTTCTGTTCCTTTAGGAGCGATGCGATAACTTTTCCAAGTATATTTATTTTTGACAGTAAAAATTTTTTATATAATAATTGACTTCGATAGATACCGTGGAAAGGGCAATAATATGGCTATCCGATAAGGTTTGTTGGAGCACTCGGCGGATGATATATATGCTTAAGCGAAGAAGAGAAAAGGGAGATAGGGTACAGCAGGAGATAAGCTTCCCAAGGCTCGTCTTTCAGGCGTTGCCCGAGATGTGGACGTCGCAGTTCATATCAAAGACGACGCTTGTGTTCATGGTGTTTATATTCAGCAGGCTTTTGAGGCTTGTCGTGAGCACGAGGGCGGCGGCGATTACCACCTCTAATCTGGGAGATGTGCTTCTGGGGTGGCAAGGGATCGCACTCCTTGTGATGGCTGTTGCGTTCTCGCTTGTCTATACCGCGATGGATCTTTTCTCGCAGATGCTGATAAGCGACGACATACTTAAAGGGGACAGGGTCGGCATAATCGAGAGCTTCAAGCGAGGCTTCAAGACTATACCGAAGCTATTAAATCCTGCGGGCTTTTCAATCCTTGTCTATATCTTTATCGCCGTGCCGCTTGTCGGCATAGGTTTCACGGTCAGGATAACAAGGAATTTCCATATCCCCAATTTCATAATGAGCGTAATTACGGGAAGCACGCTATATTCTGTTCTATATCTGTTGGCGATATTTCTCCTGGCTTTGGCAGGGCTATTTTACAT
This sequence comes from Lachnospiraceae bacterium, assembly GCA_017483425.1. Classification (GTDB taxonomy): domain Bacteria; phylum Bacillota; class Clostridia; order Lachnospirales; family Lachnospiraceae; genus NK4A144. The sequence goes on from JAFUWM010000017.1 coordinate 3,998, forward strand.
CTTCTCGACACATGCGATAGTGCTTAAGGGCATGGGGGCAAAGGAGGCAAAGAAATATTCCGTGCGCCTTATGAGGAAGAACTGGAAGAAGTTCCTAAAGAGCATGATACTTGTACTGTTTGCCTGCTTCGCCGTAAGGATACTTGCAGCCATGATATTTGACGGTCTACCGACAGGAATATTGGAGAATGTCTATGACGACATTCCAAGCGGATACGATATAGCCCCGATAGAGGAGATTGCAAGGACAGGGGAGCTTTCCGACATGGATGCCTATGTCTTAAAGAGCCGTGTGTTAAGCGCATTTTTTACGATGGAAGGGAGTTATCTGGATTATGTCGTAAGGCTTCTTACATCCGCCTTTGTAATGCTCTATTTTACACGGCTTTTCCTGAGATTTGACAGGGCGGAGACAGAGGATGATGCTTCTGATGAGGTCTTTTTGGAAAGGCCGAAGAGAAGCAGTTATTTCCTGAAAGTTGCCACGATGGTAGGGATAGCGGTGGCTCTGTTATTTGTTTCAATATATATAGGTCTGTTGTACGACGAACTCATGGATGGGGAGAAGGTTCCCGTAGTGGCTCACCGCTGCGGAGGCTTCCTTGCGTCGGAGAATTCCATAGACGGGCTGTATGCGGCCATAGAGCATGACTGCTACGGGAGCGAGACGGACGTGCAGAGGACGAAGGACGGCTTCTACGTGATAAACCATGACGATACATTCAAGAGGCTTACGGGGGTCAATAAGGCTTCGCAGGACATGACGCTTGAGGAAGTGAAGCAGCTTAGGATACAGGATACTACAGGCAGTGGGAAGCTGCTTGAGGTTCCGACACTTGACGAATTTCTTGATGTGACAAAGGATAATGACACACTTTTCATAGAGCTTAAGGGCAAGACCGCGGACAAGCAGATGGTGGATGATGTCGTGGACATAGTAAAGAAACATGACTGCGTGGATCAGGTTGTACTTATTTCTCTAAAATATGATGTGATCGACTATGCGGAGAGTACCTATCCCGAGTTTGAAACGGGACTTCTCTTATTTGCGGGACTTGGGGAAATAGAGGATCTTAACTGCGACATACTTATCACCGAGGAGGAGATGACAAGCGTCGATCTGGTATCGAAGCTGCATGAGGCGGGAAAGAAATCCATGATATGGACGGTGAACGAGGAAGAAGACCTGTATAAATTCCTTGACATGGACGTGGACGGTATCATTACCGATACCATAGAGCTTGCGGAGAACGTGCAGAAGCAGCTCGATAACAGGACGGAGGTGGAGGTCATAAAAGACAGTATCGGAGATATTTGGAATTAGGGTCAATCAGAGATATATGCGGAGGATAGTTGACCTTTGGGTACAGACTTCCCTGATATATGATACAATGAATTCCCTAAGGCGTTATATGTTTGGGAGGGAATTGCTTATGGAATTGAAGTTATATATGTTTGAAACTTGTCCGTACTGCAGGAAAGTGATATCGGAAATAGAATCCAGCGGACGGACAGATATAGAGTTCCGTGACATAAGAAAAAACGAGGATTACAGACAGGAACTTATCAGAACCGGAGGAAAGCAGCAGGTTCCCTGCCTTTTCATAGAGGGTAAGCCGTTATATGAAAGTGATGATATCATTACGTGGCTTAAGGATAACCCTTGCATCTCGTGATAGGGGCGCACTAAGTAATCAAGACGTCCCCTAACGACAATCTTTTATTGAAAATGACGGGCGTAACTACTGCCCGTCATTACTTTATCCATAAGAAATCCCAAAGTCTGATTCAGTTATAGATTCCCATGTTATAGGTTTTGAAACACTTGGTGTAACGACATATGGTACTTTTGGAAAATGCTTTAATCCAACTGCTTTCTGACAGCATATATTTCTGAGATGATTTGGGGACTAACCTTATCAATGAAAATATGGCGTACTTGCCAGCATATATGGTATAATTAAAAGCCATTTAAACCGAACAGAAAGCGAGTTAAAAAATGCCTATAATTGATCTGCTTACACGAAACGCAAAGGAACATGGAGATGAAGTGGCTCTTGTTGAGCTGAATCCGGCGCTCAAGGATATGAGGCGTATGACATGGAAGGAATATGACTTGATCCAGCCGGAGCCTGCCGAGCCGTACAGGAGAGAGATAACCTGGAGGATATTTGACGAGAAAGCGAACCGTTTTGCGAACCTTCTTTTGGAGAGGGGGATACAAAAGGGTGACAAGGTGGGGATACTACTCATGAACTGTCTGGAATGGCTTCCGATCTACTTCGGCGTGCTCAAGACCGGAGCGCTTGCGGTACCGCTTAATTTCAGATACGCGCCGGACGAGATAGAGTACTGCGTGAATCTCGCGGAGGTAGATATTCTTGTGTTCGGACCCGAGTTTATAGGCAGGGTTGAGGAGATAGCTGACAGGATCTCTGAGCATAGGCTTCTTTTCTACGTAGGCGAGAACTGTCCTACCTTTGCCGAGAGCTATAACACGCTGACTGCGGACTGTTCCTCGGTAGCGCCTGATATCAGTCTTACGGATGATGATCTCGCTGCCATATATTTCTCAAGTGGAACCACGGGATTTCCCAAAGCCATACTTCATAAGCACAGGGCGTTGATGCACTCGGCCGCGGTTGAGCAAAAGCATCACGGGCAGACAAAGGATGACGTTTTCCTGTGCATCCCCCCACTTTATCATACCGGAGCGAAGATGCACTGGTTCGGATCCCTTATATCCTGCAGCAAGGCTGTATTATTAAAGGGAACCAAGCCGGAATTCATACTGGATGCGGTATCAAGGGAGAAATGCACTATAGTCTGGCTTCTTGTGCCGTGGGCTCAGGATATACTGGATGCTCTGGACAGGGGTGACCTTAAGAGAGAGGATTATGAGCTTTCCCAGTGGAGGCTTATGCATATAGGGGCACAGCCTGTACCCAGATCCCTGATAAAGCATTGGAGAGATTACTTCCCCGAGCATCAGTATGATACAAA
>JAFUWM010000207.1 GCA_017483425.1 Lachnospiraceae bacterium
ACAGGTAAGAGAGGAAGTACTGAACGAAGTTAACCCGCAAGGCATTGTGACCCGTGACATTTCCGTTGACGGAAGAAAGGGTCATGCCCTGTACAAACAGTTGTCGGGAGTAAGCGACTGGGCCATTTACTATATCATATATGTGGATGATGTCCGTGAATCTATCATGCCGATACTGGTTGAGGGATTCGTATCGATGTTTATGGTCATTCTGATCATGTCGGTAATGATCATATTTGTTATCCGTTATATCCAGGGTGAGCAGAAGAAGGTTTATGAGCTGGCGTATGTTGATGATCTGACAAGAGCTCCGAATGAGAATGCTTTCAAGGAAAAGGCAACGGAACTTCTTATGGAAAATCCCGATGTTCCTTATATTCTTACCTGTTTTGATATTATGAATTTCAGATATATCAACGAGGGATACGGACACTTAAAAGCGGATATGCTTCTGCGGGATATTGCAGTGATTTTGCGGGAGTCATATACGTATCAGGAGACATTCGGAAGACTGTCAGCCGACAGATTTGTGGGACTGTGCGTTGATGATGGAAGAGAAGAAGACCGTAAGAAATTTATCGACGAGAGGCTGGAGAGGGCAAGTGAAGAGACCGGCATGAAATACCCGATTAAGTTCAAGGTCGGTATCTATTATATCAGGGACAAGAAAGAACCTATATCGGATATGATTGATAAGGCCAACCTTGCACGTAAATCGGTTACGACAAGGAATCGTGGCCTTCAGGCTGAATACCGTGAACAGCTCATGGAGGAGACGAGAAAGCAGGAACGTGTTGAATCACGTATGCATGAAGCTTTGGAGAACGGAGAGTTCCATCCTTATCTGCAGCCCAAGTGGAACATGGCGACTGACCAGATATCGGGTGCTGAAGCGCTTATCAGATGGATTGATGAGAAAGGAAATATCATTCCGCCGGATGAGTTCATACCGGTATTTGAACGTAACGGATTTATTGAGCATATTGATTTTTACATGCTTGATGAAGTGTGTAAATATATAAGGCAGATGATAGACGAAGGCCGTGAGGTCTATCCCGTTTCCATAAACCAGTCAAGATATCTTCTGTATGATCCGAACTATATAATGAAGGTTCAGGAGATCATGCTCAAATACAGAGTACCGAAGGGTCTTATAGAACTTGAGATAACAGAGACCGTGTTCTTCAATGAGAAGGAGCGTATGCTTGAAGTCATGAGAAATCTCAAGGAGTTCAACATGAATCTTTCCATTGATGATTTTGGATCGGGTTATTCATCACTGAATCTTTTGCGTGACATTCCCTTTGATGTGCTCAAGATCGACAGAGGCTTCCTTGATGAATCCGTACAGAGCGACAGCGGTAAATGGATACTGCGCAAGATCGTGGAGATGGCAGAAGGTTTGCACCTCAAAGTCATATGCGAGGGTGTTGAGACCCACGAGCAGGTTGAGATGCTGCTTGACATAGGGTGTATTTACGCCCAGGGATTCTTGTATTCAAGGCCGATACCGATAGAAGAGTTCATGGAGAAGTACAACACGCCTATAGATGAGTACTCGCCCCAAACCGTTTATTCCGAAGATGATTATGATGACTATGACGGACTTAACGAAGAAGAACTGTAATGTCAATTATGCAAAAGAACTTGATAAAATCATCCGAACTTTGGATCACAGACCAAAACTTCTGCTTCATAGCTGCTGCGCACCATGCAGCAGCTATTGCTTGATATATCTGCTGGAGCATTTTGATATAACCTGTTTTTACTATAATCCGAATATAACCGATGCAGGCGAATATGAAAAACGTGTAGCGGAATTAAGAAGACTTGTGGATACTCTTAACGATGAGTATTCATTAACGGATTCCCGTTCCATAAAGATAATTGAGGGCGATTACGAACCGGACAGATTTATCCGTGCGGCCAAAGAGGGAAATCTTACCTCATGTCCCGAAGGGGGCGAGCGCTGCAGGATGTGCTTTGGCATGCGGCTTGGAAAAACCTATGAAGAGGCTTGTTCCGAGGGCTTCGAGTATTTTACGACAACGCTGACCATAAGCCCGCTCAAGGATGCGAAGCTCATCAACTCGATAGGTTACGCCCTTAGCGAAGGATCGGACGGTCCGCTCTGGCTGCCGTCAGATTTCAAGAAAAATGACGGATACAAGCAGTCCATAGAACTGTCGCGTAAGTATGGCCTGTATCGTCAAAATTATTGTGGGTGTGAATATTCCAGATAATTTCAAGAAAGGAACAGTTATGAAGACAATTATAGGACAGTTATCGGATATAGTTTCGAAGGGTTTTGCCGATGCCGGCTATGACAGTTCATACGGCAAGGTCGGGCTCAGCAACAGACCGGATCTTTGTGAGTTTCAGTGTAACGGTGCCATGGCACTTGCCAAGGAATATCACAAGGCACCAATAGCGATAGCGCAGGAGGTTTGTGACAAGCTTTCGGATGATCCGGCATTTAGTGAGATATCCGCAGTTAATCCGGGTTTTCTGAATATAAAGGTATCGGATGATTTTCTCGCAGGGTATCTTAATGAGATGGAACAATCAGACAAGTACGGTCTTGAGTGTACGGCTCCTCGTAAGATAATCGTTGATTACGGCGGACCCAATGTTGCCAAGCCTCTCCATGTAGGACACCTTCGTGCGGCGATCATAGGTGAGAGTGTTAAGCGTATATGCCGTTATTTCGGAAACGAAGTAATTGGTGATGTGCATCTCGGTGACTGGGGTCTGCAGATGGGTCTGATCATTACGGAGCTTAAGCAGCGCAAGCCCTATCTTGAATACTTTAATGATGAATATACCGGAAGCTATTCCGCCCAGCCACCCTTTACGCTGTCGGAGCTTGAGGAGATATATCCCTGCGCAAGCGCAAAGTCCAAGGAAGACGAAGCATACAAGGAAGAAGCCCTTGAGGCGACCCGTCAGTTGCAGGAGGGAAAGAGAGGCTATAGGGCTCTTTGGAGACATATCATGGAAGTTTCCGTCCCCGATCTTAAGCGCAATTACCGCGATCTTAACGTGGATTTTGACTGGTGGAAGGGAGAGAGCAGTGTTGACGACCTGATCGGTGACATGGTGGATGACATGAAAGACGGCGGGTACGCTTACGAGAGCGAAGGCGCGCTTGTTGTTGATGTTGCTAAGGAGTCGGATACCAAGGAGATACCTCCCTGCATGATCTTAAAATCCGACGGGGCAGCGCTATATACGACAACGGATCTTGCCACGCTCCTTGACAGAAAGAGGACATTTAATCCTGATCAGGTTATATATGTTGTCGACAAACGGCAGGAAATGCATTTTATACAGGTGTTCCGCTGCGCGAAAAAATGTGGGATCGTAAACAGTGATACCCAACTTGATTTTCTCGGATTCGGTACCATGAACGGCAAGGACGGCAAGCCCTTCAAGACGAGAGAAGGCGGCGTAATGCGTCTTGAGACTCTGATAGCGGATATCAGGGAGACGATGCTTCGCAAGATAATGGAGAATCATGAAACGGATCCCGAAGAAGCCCGCAAGACCGCAGAGGTTGTAGCACTTGCTGCCATCAAGTACGGAGACCTGTCAAATCAGGCGACAAAGGATTACGTTTTTGATACCGATAAATTCACTTCGTTTGAAGGAAATACCGGTCCCTATATTCTCTACACCATTGTCAGGATCAAATCTATCCTGAACAAGTACAATGAAGCGGCAGGAGGCAAAACATCTGATGACGAGGGGCTACCCCGTGCCCTGCGCAGCCCGTCAAATGAATATGAAAAGGCACTTATGCTTGATCTTGCCAAGTTTTCGCAGGTACTGCATTCCGCCTACGAAGAGATCGCGCCTCACAGGATATGTGCTTATATTTATGAGATATGCAATGATTTTAA
>JAFUWM010000208.1 GCA_017483425.1 Lachnospiraceae bacterium
CATAGCGCACAGGCTGTCAACGATAAAAAACTGCGATAAGATATATGAGGTAGGCGGAGGAAAGGTGACGCTTAAAGAAAAGGCAGACATATTATGAATATTCTTGTGGTGCACTGCAGGTACCGCATATCCGGCGGTGAAGACAGGGTAGTATCATGTGATATAAAGCTCCTGAGGGAAATGGGGCATAAGGTCGTGCCATATATATCATCAAACAAAATTCTTGATGGCGCAGGAACTATTGCAAGGGTCAAATGCGTAGCGGCATACCTGTACCCCGCAAAACAGAGACAGGAGATCATACGGATCATAAAGAAGGATCAGATAGATGTGATATGGGTTCATAACACGCTCTGGACCTTAGGCACCGCGCCGTATGAGGCAGGGAAGAAATGTGGAATTCCTGTAATACAGACCCTGCATAATTTCAGGCTCCTGTGTCCTAACGGTATATGCTACAGAGAAGGTCATATCTGCCGGGATTGCATCGGCAGGAATCCGTTATGCTTACATAATTCAGTCAAGCGCGGATGCTACAGAAACAGCAGACTGCTTTCGGCGGTCATAGCGTTTAATATCATAAAACAGCGGAAAAGCCTGAAAGATCATGTGAAGCTTGTCTGCGTATCGGAGTTTCAAAGGAAACTGATACTTAAGTCCCTGAAAGGACTGAATCCCAATAAAGTTTACATAAAACACAATTTTGCTTCAAGTACTGTAAATAGCAAACCATATAGTGAACGGAGTAACAGATTTATATACGCGGGGCGTCTGACTGAGAGCAAGGGGATAAAAGAGCTTCTCTGTGCGTGGAAGATACTTGAGAAGGATATGCCTGATGCTCCGGAGCTTTTAATATGCGGAACGGGAGAGCTCGCAGGTTTTGCGGATGAATTCATTCAGGTGAACAGGCTGCGCCATGTCAAAAGGACAGGAGAGATTTCGGGGGAAGAGGTTTCCGGACTGATGGCGGATTCAAAAGCGCTGATATATCCCACAAGATGGTATGAAGGGGAGCCTGTGGCTATAATAGAAGCATATTATGCGGGTACCCCCGTGATAGCGACAGATATCGGAGGCGTATCGGAGATGATACTGGAGGGTAGGACCGGAATAAAGCTCTCATATGATGATCAGATCTCTGATATAGCTAACATAATATCAAACTGGGACAGGCTTTATACCTACGATATAGATTCTATATTCAGGTTTTCAAGTAAATTTTCAAAGAACAATTCAATAAAGGCAATAAGGGCTATCCTTGAAGCATAGTTTTATGATAAGATAACTATGTATAATTTTAAATACAAAAAGGATGCTCTGAATTTTGAATATTATTTATTTTGATATCAATGCCTGTATACTGTGTGTGCTGATCCTTATCACAATGGTGGCGCACAGAAGTATGAGGCTTCATCAAAACAGAATATTTTTGTATTTGCTGTGCTCCGTTCTCTTTGCTGCAGTGGGGTCTTTGTTTTCGAGCATTGGACAGAACGGCGTACTATATGACAGATACAGTTTTTTCACAAGATATGAAGTCATGTACGTATCGACCTTTATGTACATGCTTTTTCATGTCGCCTGTCCTGCTATCTTTTACCAGTATGTAAGAGTTGTACTCAATATAGATTCATCTTCCGTGTCTGATACCATACTTTCGTACGGTCCGGTTGTTGTGGCATATACCGTACTGGTGATGACTCCGCTGAATAACGGGATCTTTTTCTTCAGAGGGGGCAGATATTACCGCGGTGATTACATGTGGATATTTTATCTTGTTGCGATCTGGTACATCATTGTGTCATTGAATTATGTCCTTTTGTACAGGGATAATATCCGCACATCGGTTCTTATTTCTTTTCTGTCCTTTGCGCTTTTTGACGTGGTGGGAGTTGTTCTGCAGTTTATTGACAAGACCTTTAAGGTTGAGAGCTTCTTCAGCTCAGTGGTGCTTCTGATCCTCTATATCACGATAGAAAGACCCGGGGATTATATAGATTCTGAAACGGGACTTCAGAATGATTATGCTTTTTACGTTAATACAGCTATAAGGATAAGGCGAAGAAGGGGAGCGAGGATGGTCATAGTATCGCTTGATAATATTGACTTCCTTGATAACAGCATAGGGTTTGAGTCAACTTCGGTGCTTCTCGCAAAGGCGGCGGACTTCTTTGAAAAGCTTTCAAAAAATGCCGTTGCATACAGGCTGGACAGGGACTTGTTTGCGCTGCTGATAAAGGAAGGGGCGAGTCTTACGCATATTGAATTAATGAATTCTGTAAGGGAAAGATTTACAGCGCCTTTTACGACTGACAGGTATGCGATAATGCTTTTTGACTGCTCCATGAGTGTATGCTGGCCGGATGACGTAAAGGATACAGAGGAGATCAGGAGACTCATAACGCTTTTCAGCAATAAGGACCGGCACCGTATGAAGCATGTGATACAGGCGGGGAGCATAGATCTGGATCAGGATCGGAGAAGAAGGAGCATAGACCTGCTTCTGCATAACGCGATCAGCGCGGAGAGCTTTAATTTCAAGTATCAGCCTGTAAAATCAGTGGGGACGGGCAGATTTGATTCCGTGGAGCTGAAGCCTATGATCGAAAGCCCTGAGTTTGGGATGATAGCTCCGGGTGAATATTATCCGATCGCCGAAGATAACGGCACTGCCGTACCGATAATAAAACATATATTCAGAGTCTGCTTTGAGTTTATTCATGATTCCGGTCTTACCGGGAGAGATATAAATGAATATGCCATACCCGTACCCAACGCTTTTCTGCTCATGAGAAGCGCGGCGGCCTGGGTGCTTGAGACAGCGCTGGAGCTCGGGGTGGATCCAGGTTTTGTGACGCTTGAGATCTCCGAAAATACGATGATCAATTATAACTATGCGCTTGAAGAAAATATAAGGGCTTTGCATGAGGCAGGTTTTTCATTCATGCTGACGGACTATGGGAATGGTTATACCGATGCCGAGATGATGCTTAAGATGCATCTGAGGGAGGTTTCCCTGAACCGCGACTTGCTGTCGTCCGCGCCCGTATCTTCAAAGGCGGATACGCTTATAAGGTGTGCTGTGGATATGATGAAGCGGCTTTCCATAGGGATAAAGGCATCAGGCATAGACAGCGATGAGCTGGAGGAGTACGCGACAGGCGTCGGAGCTGATAAGCTGCAGGGTTTTGCTTTATCAAGGCTTCTGTCCGGAGCTGATCTTGTCAAGTTTATGATGGAAAGGAGGGAAGAGCATGCTGTCGGGCTATTACTTTGATACCTCCGCATTTCTGATCCTTATCTGTCTGGCATATGCTTTTTTCATCCAGAGACTTAACAAGGTGGAGGACAACAATATTGTCTTTGTGGCACTCTTTTGCGAGCTCATGTCTGCTTTGCTGAGCATAGTGTATTATCTGCACCCCTTAAGGCGTTATGAGCTTGTGGTTCCTTTTTATATCTCATCATGGGTTCTTACAGCGGTCAGTATCGCTCTGCTGGTTCTGTTTCTGTATATTAACAGGGCATATAATATAGGCATATGGAAGCCGGTTGTATTTGTAGGGCTTCCGTTTGCTCTGGATGTGCTGTTCATAATACTTGCATCTTTCAATCTGAGCTCATGGGCAAGGACAGCGGCATACTGCTGTGATCTTTTTCTTTTTGTTGTAGGACTGAATATACTTTATGTATATAAGAAAAACAGTTCTATGGAGCGGTCGGTAGTGTTGTGGCTCATGCTGATAATCGTGATTACGGCAACTGTAGTGGAACTTGTCCTGCCTGATATGATAATACAGAAATTTGCCATGTCTCTTCTTCTTGCCGAGGCTTTTTTCAGCCTTAAAGACCCCGAAGACCAGTTTGATTCCGAGACAGGGCTTATAGGGATGGCCACATTTAAAGATGATATCCGGCGCAGGTATTATTATCTGAAAAGACATGGAGGAAGCATCAGCATGGTACTCCTGATGATACACGGCAGTGATTCTTTCATGAGACTCTTAGGAGAGGTGAATGAGCTTAAATTAAGACAGTCTGTCGTGAACGAGCTTTTAAGACTGTCAGGCGGAGCCTCTGTTTACAGACTGCAGCAGGGCGCGTATGTTTTTCTTACCGAAAAGGGTGAGAGGACTGAGGCGGAAAAGATACAGAAGGCTCTGCTTGGAAGGTTTGATTCCACCTTTGGTAATGACGCATATGAGATGGAGCTGCCGTTTTCTACCTGCCTTATAGACGTACCGGATATGGCGCCTGACGGGACCTCTCTCATGGATCTGATCCATGTGGCGCTAAAAGAAGGAAGAATGTACGGCAAAGCCGTCGTTGATCTGGAAAGCCTTGACCTGAGTACTGAGGAATATCTGCGTCAGGTCGATGAGAAGGTGAGACATGCGGTAGAATCAGGAAATCTCGAGGTATACTATCAGCCTATATATTCGCTTAAGGAAAAGCGATTTGTCTCCGCAGAAGCGCTTTTGAGGCTTCATGACGGAGATATGTTCATATCGCCGGATATCTTTATCACTGTTGCCGAGAATAACGGTTCCATAGTTGAGATCGACGATTATGTGATACAGCAGGTATGCCGGATGATATCAGAGAGAAACATAAGTGAATTGGGACTGAGATATATAGAGCTCAATCTTTCAGTATCTGATATGCTTCAGGATGATATTTCAGGGAAGCTGACCAAGTTTGTGGATATGTATCATATACATCCTTCGCAGATAAATCTTGAGATAACAGAGACATCCGATGATGCCTTTACAGGTGTAGTGGAAGCAAATGTGATGAGGCTTTCGCATCTGGGCTTTAATTTCTCCCTTGATGATTTCGGTACGGGCTATTCCTCGCTGTCCCGTATAATAATGATGCCGTTTGACATCATCAAGCTGGACAAGACTATAGTCCAGTCGCCCTTTGTCATGGATACGGAGCAGGAGAGGAGAAATGCGATTACGCTTCTTGAAAGCTCTGCCGATATGATACAGCAGATAGGAGCCGAGACTGTTGCGGAAGGCGTGGAAACAGCAGAGCAGCTTAAGGAAATGGAACGGCTTGGTGTGGATTTCATACAGGGGTTCTATTTTGCAAAGCCCATGCCGGAGTCAGACTTCATCAATGCAGTCAAAGCCATGAACAAAAGGTAAGATTCAGGTTTTCGCGGAGAATGTCAGCGACCCGGTCATATTCTTTATCGCGTATGATATGCTGGTCTGTCTGTCGTGTCAGATCAAGGGTCACACCTTTCTTTTTTGCAAGAGCATCAAGGATCGCGCCTGATATTTCGGCGTTATCAAATATACCGTGAATATATGTGCCGTAAACATCTGCTCCGGTGCTTATTATGATATCAGATAATGCTTCTTCCGCATGGCCTGAAAGATATGAGCTACCCATGTGTATTTCATAGCCGGAAAAAGGCAGCCCCTCCAAACCGCTGAATATCCCGCGTATGTTTTTATTTATCATCCCCTCTGTCCGCGTCTGCTTTTTTTCTTTTTGGAGTATGGTATTTACCGGGAGAAGTCCGAGTCCGTCCACTTCTCCGCCGCCTTCCATACCTGACGGGTCCTTGACATTTTCACCAAGCATTTGGAATCCGCCGCATATCCCGATAACGGGGATCATGCCACACAGTCTTTTCAGTGCAGCGGCAAGCCCTTTGTCTATGAGAAACTCCATATCAGCTATGGTGTTTTTGCTTCCGGGAATTATGATGAGGTCAGCTTCTTTAAGCTTTTCCGGATCGGAAGTGTAGATAAGCGACACGTCCGGATCCTGCTCGAAAGGATCAAAATCACTGAAATTTGAGATCCGGGGGAGATGTATTACGGCGATCCTTATAAGGGCGTTTTTGCTCCAGTCACGGTCAAAACGCTCCGTAAGGCTGTCCTCGTCCTCAAGCTTCAGACCGGGGATATACGGTATCACGCCCAATACAGGGATACCGGTTTTTTCTTCTATTGTCCGTACCCCGCTGTCTAAGAGCGAAGGATCACCCCTGAATTTATTTATAATAAAGCCCCGTATCCTTGCACGTTCTTTTTCGGGAAGGAGCATTACAGTCCCGTATAGCTGGGCGAAAACCCCTCCGCGGTCTATATCTCCTGCTAAAAGCACCGGCGCATCGAGCATTTCGGCAAGTCCCATGTTTACAATGTCGTTTTCCTTAAGGTTGATCTCGGCAGGACTGCCGGCGCCCTCAATTATTACAGGTGAGTATTTTGCGCTGAGTTTCTCATAGGCGGACCGGATCACCGGTATCAAGGTTTTTTTGTAGGCGAAGTACTCCCTTGCGGGCATATTTTTTAGGGGGCGTCCATTGACTATAACCTGCGAACCCGTATCGTCCGTCGGTTTGAGCAGTACAGGATTCATTTCGATCTCAGGCTCAAGTCCCGCGGCATAAGCCTGCATGACCTGTGCCCGCCCCATTTCAAGCCCGTCTGCCGTCACAAAGGAATTGAGAGCCATGTTCTGGGATTTGAATGGAGCCGGTGTCAGTCCGTCCTGCTTCAGAAGGCGGCAAAGACCTGCAACGATAAGGCTCTTGCCGACTCCCGACATCGTGCCCTGTATCATTAAGTTATGGGAATTAACTCTATGTATCATAGCAGTATCATATCATATTTGCCAGCTGCGCGGGAATGCTCCTGAATATCCAGTGTGCCGGAGAACGTGCCCGTTTCAATATACGCTTTCACAACATCCGGCATTCCGCCCAGCACGCAGATATCTAAAAACAAATCTTTGAATATAGATAATTCATTTTCACTAAACGACTTGCATTCTCACAAAAAATGAGCCTCTTCAATTAGGTTTATCACATTTTATGAGCGTTTTTCATTTGTGTTTTCTCATTATTCTCCCCCTGCCATTTTAGTTCATAGAATCTTGCCACAATCGTTACAAAACTATGAAACCTGCTCTATTTGGATTATTGACAATACTGTCCAAACCCGATACTATTGATATTGGTCAAAGGGAGTAGCTTGCATACCATTACAGGTGTGTGACATATTTTCGTCAGTACGGGAAGATGTTTCCCCGGGATATGTTGTAAAGAAGCGAGACTTTACCACGGTTTTTGCTGTGGTGAAGTCTCTTTTTTTCGATAGACAGTGTGGAAATGAGCGGTGTAGACACATTGGGATAATTAAGGAAAGGAATTATTAAATGACAGGAAAGAGAGCAGGATTATTTGCCGCCGCACTGCTTATGACAGTGATTTTATTATGCGCAGCATGTGGCAGATCAGAAGATGGCATGCTTACTGTTTCATATCTGAAAGTAGGGAAAGCCGACGCGATCATTTTAGAGAATGACGGGCATGCAATGGTCATCGATAC
>JAFUWM010000209.1 GCA_017483425.1 Lachnospiraceae bacterium
ACACCAAACTTATCCTTCCAGTATCTTATCCTGGATGCCGCTTCCCTCCATACGAACTGATCCAGCATCTGGATAAGCCCGTTTTCCTCAAAAAGAGATATGAAGTCATACGGAGCCACCATCCCAAACTCAGGATGATTCCACCTGATAAGCGCCTCCGCCATCTTTAATACCGGCTTATCTCCCGATATCCCGTATTTTGGCTGATAGTATACCTCAAATTGCTTCCTCGCTATGCCTTCATGGATATCATTTATCAGCCTCTCGGAATAAAACACCTTGTGCTGCAGATCACTGTCAAAATACGCTATCGTCTGATTAAACTTGCCTCTCAGCGTATTTGCCGCAAGCCTTGAGCGGTCAAATCTGTTTTCCATATCCTGACCGTCGGCGGGGCAGGTATATATCCCTATACGGACTTTAATATGTACTGTCCGGGCAAGCTTTGACAATGCATTATCTATACGGCTCTCAAGAGTCGCATAGTCCTCCTGCCTGTTCATATACATATAAAAATCATCCGCTGCGCCTCTTGCCGCTATTCCCTCATTATCATGGGCGTAATCCCTGATCGCCTCGCTTAGCGTCAGCAGCACTTTATTTCCGAGATCACGTCCGTATATTTCATTTACCAGATGGAAACGGTCTATATTTATGGATACCGCATCCATTTCCCTGTCTCTGTGGTATCTGTCCATCAGGTTTGCGTACTCATAAAAGAAAGACTTGGTAAACAAACCCGTAAGCTCATCTCTCTCCGTTGACTGTATTACAAGACGATCCTCGGAAAGCTCTATGATACGCTTGACCCTCGCGATTATGACCTCGGGCGCGTCATAAGGCTTGGTAATAAAGTCCGCCGCGCCGCGCCTGAGACTGTCTACCTCGGCCTGCTTCTCGGATGTAAGGACTATGACCGGTATCGAGCGATATCTGACATCATCATTAAGAATATCAAGGAGCTTAAATCCATCCATTACGGGCATGAGAAGATCAAGAAGCACGGCGGAAAGGATTTTTTCATTTGCCCTGATAAGCTTCAGGGCTTCCTCTCCATTCTCAGCATAAAGAATATTGTAGTATTCTTCAAGAATCGCTCCCAGAAGTTCCCTGTTTACATATTCATCATCCACCACAAGGATGGTCTTCTTTAATTCATCGAGATAGTTAAATTTATTAAGCATATATTGTCCTTTTGATTATCAATCATACTCTTTAGATTTAATCTACGCAATGAAAAAGATTTAAAAAATCAGGGCTTTCGAGTTTTTATGCTCTGAAAGCCCTGACTGAATATGACTTATTGCATGGGAATACGATATTTCGTGCCTATGAAGCCTGTATCAATGAAGCTGTATATTCTGAAGCGCGTTAGCCCGTGCTTCACGATCCTCCTTGTTCTTCTGAGCTGTCTGCTGCTGAGCTTTAAGAAGAAGCTGATTCTTTCTGAGATTTGTGGACTCCTTTGCCATATTCGTATCCCTGATCCTTGAATTAGCCGCGGTAGTGTTCTCAACCACGTTTCCAAGATTCCTTGATGTCGATGACATCCTATTATACTGGGCTCCGAGATTGGATCTCTGGTCTGAGAGAGCCTTTATGGCATCTGAAATAGGTGTAAGCGCAGCTCTTGATCCATTAGCCGTCGAAAGATCAATACCGCCAATGCCAAGCGTATTTGCATCCATACTCTGCATGCTGACTGTCACTCTGTTTGCTCCTGAATTATCTGTTCCGGCCTGGATATCAGCATTTCCATTCTCCAGTACATGCATCTCATTAAATGTGGTGCTTCCGCTGACTCTGTTTATATCTGAAAGGAGCTGATTTGCCTCCGCATTTATCGCACTTCTGTCATCTGCAGAAAGAGTGCCGTTTGAGCCCTGTATTGCAAGTTCGTTAAGCCTCTGAAGCATTCCTCCGACCTCGTCCATCGCACCGTCTGCGACATTGGTCATAGCCATGCCGTCATTAGAATTATCTATCGCTTTATTGAGACCCTGGATCTGCTTTATCATCTTCTCTGATATCGCGAGACCTGCTGCATCATCGGAAGACTTATTTATCTTTTTCCCGGATGAAAGCTTCTGCATAGCCTTCTCCTGGGCTCTTTGGGTATTTTGCTGCATCCTTGCATTATTAATGCCGCTGATATCACTATTTATCCTCATAACTGACTCCTTTCATTTATGCTGTCTGATCGCAAACTTCGTAGGTAAATCCATCTTTATCATAACACATATTATTGACCATGAAAAGCACTTTTATTTGTACAATTCGGCTTTTTTCAACCTCCGGATCACTTTTTATTATCTACGAACATCGCATCTATTTTATTCATCTTTCTCATGTTAACTGAATACGTGTTTGCTACTTTCGCAGCGCTTTTATTGTCCTTTAATGAATTACGGCGATGTTTCATGAAGTTTTCGAAGTTGATTTTGGAACGAGCCTCCAGTGCCTCCACCTCTGCTATCTTTTCCGTGATCTTCTTTATCAGCTCCTGAAGAGTGTGTATCTCTTCCCTGTGAGAGTCCTTATTATTGATAAAATCCTCTCTTACTTTAGCATATAGCGACTCAAACCCGTCATCCAGCCTGTCAAGCTCGTCAATAAGAGCACCCTTTGCGCTTATATTCGCATCGAGTGCTCCCATATCAGGCTGTTCGCCTGTAATTATTGTTTCCTGTTCCTTGTCGAGCTCTATAGCCTTTTCAAGAAGCTCCAGTTTTCTCTCCTGGCTCTCTATGAGCATCGACATGTATGCATCTGACATTTTTACCTCCGGTTCTGCGCCGGATCTTCATGCCTTAATTTATGCCTGTGCTGCCTCCGGCATAGCAGGCTGTCCGGCACGCTTCATTACTTCCTTCCAAGTATCCCTGAGGCTTCTCATATGAGTTATGCACTCATTAAGTATCTCTGTATCCTTATACATATTAGCCTCATGAAGCCTTCTTAATACATAATCATATATATTATCGAAGTCTTTTGCAACTGCATATTTATGATCCAGTGTCATCTTGAACTCGCCTATGATGCGCTCTGCTTTCTGGATATTCTTATTTGCTGCTGCATAATCCTTGCCGTTTATAGCCATGACTGCCATATTACAGAACTTGATGCATCCATCATAAAGCATAAGAGTGAGCTCCGCGGGAGAAGCTGTAAGAACCTTGCTGTTTTTATACTGCTGATATGCTACTGCTGCCTTCATAATCTGTATCCTCCAAA
>JAFUWM010000210.1 GCA_017483425.1 Lachnospiraceae bacterium
AATCAAGATAACAGCGGTGATCATGGCGCAGACCATGATCCTTCCGGTAGCGGCGTACGCGGCACCGGAGGCGAATGTGCGTGAAAGTACAGTGTCAGAGGATACTTCCGGAGAGAGTGATCTTGCCGGGACTTCGGAGGCGGGGATATCAGAGGAGGCTCAGCCTGTAAATGAAGTTTCAGAGGTTTCCGCAGAGGACAGAGTTATAACTCTCGAAGAGAAGGGGAGTTTGGAAGAAGCTATAAATAGTCTGCCCGACAGCTGGACAGTAACTCTTGAAGATGGCACCGAAAAGGAGGTTGATATCACCTGGGAGTGTAAGGATGATTTTGATGAGGACTATACATCCTTTGTTTTCCAGGGGAGCATAGATGATGAGGCGGTTCTTTCCGGGCTGAGTGATGAGGACAAAGACAGACTCACTATGGAAATATATTTTGAGAGTGAGGTAAAGAAGGAGGAGGCTCCGGAGTACAGCGAGATACCCGTCTATGAGAGTGAGCTCAGTCCAAATACCATCATTCCGGAGATAGAGAGCGAACAGGGAACCGACGAAGTCTCGGAGGATTTCAAGGCAGACTTTAACGGCAGTGCCGATGAAGTCATTGAGGTACTGCAGTCCAATGAGACGGATAACGCAGTGCTTTCTGACAGCGTGACGGATATCTTTAAGAGTATAAGCCCTACAGAGGATAATTATCTTTACGCCCAGCTTACAGATGACGAGAAAGCACTTTATAACAAGATTGATGCATTGGTGACCCAGTATCTCTATTACGGAAAAGAGTTCACAACGATAAACGGCAGGTCGATCACTGCATACTGTGATGCAGGAAATCTGACAAAAGACGAAGCAAAAAATGTTCGAGCATATTACTATGCCAATAATCCCCAGGCCTTTTTCCTTTCCACAAGCTACTACATATCAACAAATCCATTGACAGGAAGTATCAAGCTTGCTATAACCGCATATCCTGACGCTGATACTCCGGCAGAGGTAAAGTCAAAAGCTCAGGAGATAGCGGGAAATATCAGCGCACTTGAGGACGAGATAAATGAGGAAGCAACAGATTATGAAAAGGCTAAAAAGGCGTATGAGCTTCTGTGTGGCTATGTCGCTTATGATAATGAGTCACTTACTACGGGCAGTGCGGACTGGGAGGATTGGGGTCCGGGAAATCTGAGCTATAACCAGAGCATCATAAGTGTCTTTTCAGGAACGAGAAGGCAGACCGTATGCGCCGGCTATGCCAAATCGTATACTGCGCTTATGAGGGCAGCCGGATTGGATGCTTTTTCGGTGACAAGCTCTTCTCATGAATGGAACAAATCGGAGCTTTACGGAAAATGGTACGGCACCGATGCCACTTGGGGAGATCAGAGCAGAGGCGTTGATTATTCCTACCTGCTGAAAAGTGATACAACGCTGAAAAGCTCCGGAGACAGCAGTGCCCATATTCCCGAGTCACAGTGGAACGGCATGATCCCGGCTTCCGCCAGTGATTATGATACTTCATTGCCGGCACACAGTCACAGTTGGAATACCGTCGTCACAAAGGCTACGCCAAGCACAAACGGCTCTGTGAAAAAGGTATGCACCGAATGTGGAAAGACAGAGATATCTTCTGTGATATACTATCCAAAGACCTTTAATCTGAAGGCTGCTTCCTATGTTTATAACGGGAAGGCAAGGAAGCCCGGGGTCACCATTAAAGGATCTGATGGAAATGCGATAGCAGCTTCAAACTATACTGTCACTTATTCCAATAATATAAAAGCCGGCAAAGCTACTGTTACCGTGAAATTCAGGGGGAATTACAGCGGGACGAAGAAGCTCTACTTTACGATACTGCCCAAAGGCACATCCTTAAAGAGCCTTACGGCTTCATCCGGAGGCTTTACCGTGAAATGGAAGAAGCAGGCGGTTCAGACTACCGGCTATCAGATACAATACAGCACAGATTCAGGATTTGAGAGCAACAAAAAGACTATCACCGTAAGTAAACCGGCTACGGTATCAAAAACTATAAGCAAGCTCAAGTCGAAGCAGAAATATTACGTCAGGATAAGAACTTTTGTAAAGGTGGGAAGCACAAAATATTACTCCGCCTGGTCAGGTTCAAAATCTGTAAAAACAAAATGAATCCACCAAGTTTCGCCTGATACGACCTTTAGAATACAGGACACGCCGACCGACAAGTAGGTCGCCTCGTCAAACTATAATCTACTCATTGTCATTATCTCCGCCATCTCCATCATCTCCGGGGTCGTCCTCGGGATCGTCTATGTCGCCCTCATCATCTCCGGGGTCGTCCTCGGGATCGTCTATGTCGCTCTCATCATCTCCGGGGTCGTCCTCGGGATTGTCTATGTCGCCCTCATCCTCTTCTTCGATATCCTCACTCTCATCTATGGCGCTGCTGTTATTCCTGACAGTCGTTGTATTCGCAGTATCATCGACCGGTTCTTCTTCGGTCTCCTCTTCGGGTTCTTCTTCAGCATCCTCATCCAGAGCATCATAATACCCATCGGCATCATAGACCATCTCCCCATCCAGATAGTAAAGAAGGATTGTGTTGTCGTCTTTGCCTAGTACGCTTAAAGTCGCGTGCCAGTCACCCAGCCCCGATGAAAACAGGCTGTCATATGCAAGCGTAGCGGCAGACTGGTAGATATCCCCGGAAGGGGCGTCAGAGCTTCCCGAAGAGCTGTTTGAGGAAGGAGTTGCGCTGTCATCGGAAACGCTGCTCGCCGAGAGGGGTGCGAGAGAAGCTACCCAAACAGATACACTTGCGCTTTTTGCCGTCTCATTCATATTTATGTCAAAGTCACTTCCGAAGTTTGTAGTAAGCTCCGGCCGGACTGCATTGAGATAATCGGAATTCAGAGTTTCGTCGGTATCAGATTCTGACGGCTCTTCTTCGGTGGCTTCTTCTGAGATTTCCTCATCCGGGGTATCCTCTGTAGACTCTTCATCAGTATAATCTTCCTCATCCATGTAATCCTCCTCAACCTCCTCTGCCTCGGCTTCAAGAGAAGAATTGAAATAAAGAAACGCTCCCACTCCTATAAGTATAATTGACAGGATACTCAGGATCAGGGCGATTATAGAGATGACGTTATAGGCAGAGGCCTTTTTTTCCTTAGGGCGGACACCAGCCTTATCCGCTTTAGTCATATCAGCCTTAATCAGATCCGGCCTTGGTGCATCAGCTAAAGCGGAACCCGTGACACGGGGAGCCTGTTCGTTTCGCGCGGAAGAGACTGGCACGAGCGGCTGTCCTGCCGGTGCCGGAATTTTACGGGCTGGCTGTTCCGCAGGGCGCGCATTATTAAGCTTTGTGCCACACACGAAGCATTCCCCTAAAAAATCACTCACTCTGGTTTTGCATTGTGGACAGACCACCAGACTCATAACTGCCTCCGACTGTAAGTAACCGTTCCTAAACTGATATATAATAGCTTATCAAAAGTAAAAAAACAACTAACATATGCACTTGCCTGTGTTTGTGGTATAATATTACCGCTGTATTTCTTTAACTATTTCACAGATCAGAGGGGGAAGGTATATGAAGCGTATCGGATTACTCACAAGCGGTGGCGACTGTCAGGCACTTAATGCTGCGATGAGGGGAGTCGTCAAGTCACTGGTCAATTCAGGCGAGCAGATCGAGCTGTACGGATTCCTGGATGGTTACAGGGGTCTGATATACGGCGAATACAGGATGCTCGATATTTCTGATTTTTCAGGCATTCTTACCCGTGGAGGCACGATCCTTGGTACATCAAGAGTACCGTTCAAGACAATAAGGGAGCCTGATGAGGACGGCAGGGATAAGGTTGAGTCGATGAAGCATTCATATTATAAGCTTCGTCTTGACTGTTTGGTCATCCTCGGAGGAAACGGCACGCATAAGACTGCGAACCTGCTCCGCGAGGAGGGCCTTAATATAGTCACTCTGCCAAAGACTATAGATAATGACCTGTGGGGTACGGATATGACCTTTGGTTTCCAGAGCGCCGTGGATATCGCGACACAGACGATAGACTATATCCACACTACCGCGGATTCACACGGCAGGGTATTCATAGTGGAGATCATGGGACACAAGGTAGGATTCCTTCCGTTAAACGCGGGCATGGCAGGCGGAGCGGATATCATACTTATTCCGGAGATCCCGTATGACATAGATAAGATCGTGGATGCCATAGAGCTGAGAAAGAAAAGAGGCGCAAAATTCACGATCATAGTCGTTGCTGAGGGGGCGATAAGCAAGCAGGATGCCAAGCTTTCAAAGAAAGAATATAAAGAGCAGGTTGCCAAGTCAAAGTATCCTTCAGTTTCCTATGAAATAGCCGAGAAGATCCAGAAGAAGACCGGCAAGGAAGTCAGGGTTACGGTTCCCGGCCATATCCAGAGAGGCGGAGCGCCGGATTCGTATGACAGGGTATTTGCTTCACGTCTCGGTTCAGAGGCAGGCAAGCTGATACTTAAGGGAGAGTACGGCTTCATGGTAGGCTATAAAAACAGGGAAATCGTGAAGGTTCCGCTTGATGAAGTGGCGGGCAAGCTGAAGAGTCTCGATCCCAATGCGGCTATTATTAAAGAAGCAAAAATGCTTGGCATATCATTCGGAGACTGACGATACCTGAATGGCCTATCAGTCTCTATACAGAAAATACAGACCGCAGAAATTCTCGGATGTGGCCGGACAGGATGCCATAACAAGAGCGCTCGGAAATCAGGTCAGATCCGACAAGCTGGCACATGCCTATTTATTTACCGGCACCCGGGGAACGGGAAAGACCACCGTTGCGAAGATATTTGCGAAAGCGGTGAACTGTGAGAACATACAGTCGGATGGCAGCCCCTGCTGTGAATGTGATATGTGCAGGGGCATAGCGGACGGCTCCCTTATGAATGTCATAGAGATAGACGCTGCATCAAATAACGGCGTG
Organism: Lachnospiraceae bacterium; assembly: GCA_017483425.1. Taxonomy (GTDB): domain Bacteria; phylum Bacillota; class Clostridia; order Lachnospirales; family Lachnospiraceae; genus NK4A144. Next base: position 4,960 of record JAFUWM010000210.1, read on the forward strand.
GACAATGTCCGTACCATTATAGAAGAAATAGCTTACAGTCCGCAAAAAGGCAGAAAAAAGGTCTATATAATAGACGAGGTACATATGCTTTCCGGCGGCGCTTTCAATGCCCTGCTAAAGACACTGGAAGAACCGCCGGAGTATGCTCTGTTCATACTGGCCACTACTGAGGCCGGAAAAGTTCCGATCACTATACTTTCAAGATGTCAGCGATACGATTTTCGGCGTATGACAGTGGATACTCTGGTCACGCGTATGCAGAAAGTTTTATCCTCGGAGGAGCAAAGCGCGGACGATAAAGCGCTTTCATTTATTGCCAGACAGGCAGACGGGTCTATGAGAGACGCGCTGTCACTTTTGGATCAGTGTATAGCTTTCAATCTCGGAGAACCGCTGACCTATGACCGGACGCTAGAGATACTGGGAGCGGTCGATACTTCTGTATTTGCCTCCATGATGGAAGCTATAGCCGGAGGAGACTTAAAGAGCGCGGTAAAGATCCTCGATGATATCGTCATGAAAGGCCGCGAGATACAGGCGTTTGTGGCGGATTTTATCTCCTATATGAGAAATCTCCTGCTGATATCAGCCGACGGATCGACCGGCGCCGATATAGCGGATGTGCTTGGAGTATCTTCTGATACTTATGACCGGATGAAGCTTATCGCGGGGAAATTTGAGGCGGAGACAATGATGCGTTTTATCCGCATCTTTTCGGAGCTTTCATCCGAGATAAGATTTTCTTCACAGAAAAAAGTATTGACGGAAATAGCCATAGTCAGGCTTCTGCATCCCGAGATGCAGGATGATGCGGCTTCGACAAGACAAAGACTCGCCATACTGGAAAGAAAGATAGACCGGCTGGAGCGTGAAGGAGTCAGGGTTACAGAAACGACAGAGCCTGCTAAAAAAATGCCTTTGCCGGAAGCGCTTCCCGGGGATGTGCAGATGGTTTGTGATAATTGGGGCAGGATAGTCAGGGATTCAAAGGATATCGTCAGAGGTATCCTGATGGAAGCCAAGCCTTCACTTGACGGTAATAAGCTGGTTATAGTCTGTAAGGATGAGATATCCGCGGGTTCCTTAAAGGCGAATGCGGACGATCTGGCGGCCGTTTTTGAGAGAGAGGTAAAGAAGAAGCTGGACTTTGAGATATACGGACCGGGCAGGGGAGAAGATCCCGATACCAAATTTCCGGATCTGGAATCCATGATCAATTATGATGAAATAAAAATAAGTGAGGAGTGAATAGACATGGCGAGACGGGGAGGATTTCCGGGCGGAGGAATGCCCGGCAATATGAATAACCTCATGAAGCAGGCGCAGAGGATGCAGCGCCAGATGGCGGAAAAGCAGGAGGAGCTTGAGGGCAAAGAATATACTGCCGCTGCGGGAGGCGGAGCCGTAGAGGTTACGGTTTCCGGTAAAAAGGAGCTTACTAAGGTCACTATATCACCGGACGCATGCGATCCTGATGATGTGGAGATGCTTCAGGATATGATAATGGCTGCGGTAAATGAAGCCATGAAGCAGGCTGATGACGCGTCTGCCGCAGCTATGGGAAGCCTTACAGGCGGGCTCGGCGGATTGATGTAGCTGCCATGAAGTTATATTCCGGAAAGATGAACCGGCTCGTGGCGGAGCTGGCGGCGCTTCCCGGCATAGGAGAGAAATCCGCGGGACGGCTGGCGGATCATCTTATAAGGATGCCGAGGGAGAGCGTACAGAGGCTTACGGATGCGATCACGGACGCAAGGGAGAACGTGCATTTCTGTAAAGAGTGCTTTACTTTGACAGATGCTGAAATATGTCCTGTTTGCAGCAATGATGCCAGAGATCATGCGACTATAATGGTCGTCGAGGACACCCGGGATATGCAGGCTTACGAAAAGACCGGTAAGTATTCCGGTGTTTATCATGTCTTGCAGGGCGCGGTATCACCTATGCTGGGAATCGGGCCAAATGACATCAAGCTAAAAGAGCTGATGGCAAGGCTTCAATCAGATGAAATCAAAGAAGTCATAATTGCGACGAATTCATCCGTTGAGGGTGAAACCACGGCAATGTATATCAGCAAGCTTATAAAACCTACAGGGATAAAGGTTACAAGGATAGCGAGCGGCGTGCCGGTCGGCGGTGATCTGGAAAATATAGACGAGATCACATTGCTCAGAGCTCTCGACGGAAGAGTTGAGCTTTAGGATATATTATTTTTTTATAGAGGAGGAAGGCAATGGAGTACAAGGTATTTGAACTGACAAACAAAAACGGGATGAAAGTAAAGGTTACGGATTTCGGCGCCAATGTCATGGAGATATGGGCTCCTGACAGGGACGGTAATTTACAGGACGTAGTCATGGGCTATGATTCTCCGGAGGATTACAAGGAGAATGGCTGCTTCTTCGGCGCCTGCATAGGCAGGATGGCAAACCGGATAAATGACGCTAAGTTTACTCTGGACGGCAAGGAGTATAAGCTTCCGGTGAATGACGGCAAAAATAATCTTCATACGGATAAAGACAGCGGCTTTCATAAGATGCACTGGGAAGGAAAGCAGGAAGGCAATTCCGTCACATTCAAATTTACAAGCCCTGACGGAGACGGCGGTTTCCCCGGCAAGCTCGATATGACAGTGACCTACACCCTTACGGATGATAATGGACTCAAGATCCGTTATGAGGGAGTTTCGGATAAGAAAACTCTTATTAACTGTACGAACCATTCATATTTCAATCTCAGCGGAGACCTTTCAAGCTCAATCCATGATCATGAGCTTAAGCTCTATGCGCATCAGTATACTCCGGTTGTGGCGGGAGCCATACCTACCGGAGAGATAACAAAGGTCGAAGGAACGGTATTTGACTTTACTGAGTTCAGGCAGGTTGGCAAGAGCATAGATGACGACGTGGAACAGCTTAAGCTCGTGCAGGGCTATGATCATAACTTTGTGCTTGACCATCTTACCGGTGATTACTCCAAGGTCGCCGAGGTCAAATGCGACAGATCCGGCAGGAAGATGGAGGTATATACTGATCTTCCCTGCATACAGTTCTATGCCGGAAACTGTATTTCTCCTGATACCGGCAAAGGCGGCGTGAAGTATGATAAGAGACAGGCGCTCTGCCTTGAGACTCAGTATGCTCCGGATGCGGTCAATCAGCCTGGCTTTGAGAAGCCGATATTTGATGCCGGACAGAAGTATGATACGACTACAGAGTACAGATTTTCTACATATTGATTATCGAACGGAGGATGAATAATGCTTGAAGAACTGAAAAAGGAAGTATATGAAGCAAACATGCTGCTCCCGAAGCATGATCTTGTGACATTCACATGGGGAAATGTAAGCGGGGTTGACAGAGAACAAAAGCTCTTTGTCATCAAACCGTCAGGCGTTCCATATGAGGATCTCACACCGGATGACATGGTGGTAGTTGACTTCGACGGAAATAAAGTCGAAGGGAAACTCAATCCCTCATCGGATACAGCAACACATGCGGAGCTTTACAGTAAATTTGATGATATAGGCGGTGTCGTTCACACCCACAGTCCTTGGGCTACAAGCTGGGCACAGGCAGGAAGATCAATCCCCTGCTATGGTACGACCCATGCGGATTATTTTTATGGCAGTGTTCCCTGTCTCAGGGTTCTTACCCAGAAAGAAATGGACGAGGGATATGAGAAAAACACCGGAGTCCTGATCACGGACTATTTCAAGGACAAGGATCACAATGCTATACAGGCTGTCCTCTGCAAGAATCACGGCCCGTTTACCTGGGGTAAGGATGCTGAGGACGCGGTACACTGTGCCGTAGTCCTTGAGGTTGTCGCAAAGATGGCCTGCCGCACCGAGGAGATCAACCCGAGAGTGGAGCCCACGCCGCAGCACCTCATGGACAAGCATTATTATCGTAAGCATGGTGAAAACGCCTACTACGGTCAGGGGAAATAAACAAAATAAGATATAAAACTATATTTTATCGAGGAGGTATACATGGATAAGAAAGAACTACAGCAAACCGCCGTCAAAGTCCGCAAAGGCATAGTCACAGCGGTACATTCGGCAAAAGCCGGTCATCCGGGCGGATCACTTTCCGCAGCGGATATCTTCACGTATCTGTATTTTAAGGAGATGAACATCGATCCCAAGGATCCGAAAAAGCCCGACAGGGACAGATTCGTGCTTTCAAAGGGTCATACCGCGCCGGGGTTATATTCGGCTATGGCAAACAGGGGATATTTCCCTGTAGAGGAGCTTACAACACTGAGAAAGCTCGGCTCCAAGCTTCAGGGACATCCGAATATGAACGATGTACCGGGTATAGATATGTCATCGGGTTCTCTGGGGCAGGGGCTTTCCGCAGCAGATGGAATGGCGCTTGCTGCAAAGCTTGATGGAAAAGACTACAGGGTTTATTGCCTATGCGGAGATGGAGAGCTCCAGGAGGGTCAGATCTGGGAGGCAGCTATGTTTGCCGGAGCCAAAGGACTCGATAACCTCTGCGTCATAGTGGACAATAACAATCTGCAGATAGACGGTCCTATAGATCAGGTCTGCTCGCCTTATCCCATTGACAAGAAATTTGAGGCATTCAATTTCCATGTGATCAATATAGATGGAAACGACTTTGACCAGATAGAGAAGGCTTTTGACGAGGCAAAAGCCACAAAGGGACAGCCGACCTGCATCGTCGCGAAGACGGTAAAGGGCAAGGGTGTATCATTCATGGAGAATAATGTAAGCTGGCATGGCACCGCGCCTAATGACGAGCAGTATGCCGTAGCTATGGCAGACCTCGATAAAATAGAGGAGGGCTTAAAATGAGTGAAGAGATAAAAAAAGTAGCTACGAGACAGAGCTATGGCGAGGCACTGGCGGAACTCGGGGATCAGTATCCGGATCTTGTGGTTCTTGACGCGGATCTCGCAAACGCCACAAAGACAGGTATATTCCAGAAGAAATTCCCTGACAGGCATATCGACTGCGGTATAGCAGAGGCGGATATGACAGGCATAGCGGCAGGACTTGCTACCTGCGGCAAGATACCTTTCATCAGTTCATTTGCGATGTTTGCTTCCGGCAGAAATTTTGAGCAGGTTAGGAATTCGATCGGATATCCGCACCTTAATGTAAAGATTGGAGCTACCCATGCGGGGATAACTGTCGGAGAGGATGGCGCTTCGCATCAGTGCATGGAGGATCTTGCCCTGATGAGGACGATCCCCGGAATGACGGTAGTTTGTCCCTCTGATGATATCGAGACAAAGGCAGCGGTAAAAGCCGCGCTTGAGATGGAGGGTCCTTTCTATATGAGGACAAGCCGTGCGGCTACGCCGGTTATAAATGATACGCCGGATTATAAGTTTGAGCTTGGCAAGGGCATACTCATGAAGGATGGTACCGACATCACGATCATCGCCACCGGTATAGAAGTCTGCTATGCCCTTGAAGCCGCAAAGTCGCTTGAGGCAGACGGGGTATCCGCAAGAGTCATAAATATCCATACGATAAAGCCTCTTGATGAAGATATAGTCCTTAAGGCGGCGAAAGAAACGAAGAAGATATTTACGGTAGAGGAGGCTACGATAATCGGTGGCCTCGGCTCCGCGGTAACGGAGCTTACTGCGGCAAAGCAACCAGCAGAAGTGCATCGCATAGGTATGAAGGATGTATTCGGAGAATCCGGCACATGGTCGGGACTCCTCGAAAAATACGAGCTGGATGGCAAGGGCATCTACGGACAGATAAAGAAACTGATCTGAAATATAATACTACTGAGAGCGGCCGATATCACGGCCGCTCTCTTAAATCCATTCGCTAAGAGTTCTTTTATATGGTAAAATACCACCATGCCAAAATTCACTTTAGTAAAAGGAAACAGATCATCAGGGGAAAAATCCGCCGATTGGGAGATACTGAAGCATCGTATTAAAAAGATCATGCGGGTCGTGGCGTTTGTCGCGGTGCTGGTTTTTGTCATCTGGCTGATCCACCGTCTGTATCAGAATACTACTTTTAATGACTATGAGATCCTGTCAAAAACCATGCGGCAGGACTCGGACACCTCAAAGTATTTAGCTTATAACGGCCATGTGCCGAAGCTCTCCAGGGACGGAGCGGAGGCCTTTGAAGGTAACGGCAAGGCCATCTGGAATGTGACCTATGAAATGCAAAATCCCCAGGCTGCCACTTGTGAGGATTTTGTGGCGATAGCCGATGAGATGGGAACGGAAATATATGTGGCATCTGCTGCCGATGACATGAACAAGATCTCCACCAAGCTGCCGATCCTGGATCTCTGCGTTTCAAAACAGGGGGTAGTGGCTGCCGTTTTGGAGGATTCCGGCACATCGTGGGTAAGGCTTTTTGATAAATCAGGAGAAGAGCTGGCATCTATAAAATGCTCCATGGCGGAGAGCGGATATCCCATGGACATCTCCCTGTCTCCATCCGGATATCTGCTTGCTGTAGCTTATACCCGGGTAGAAGGTGATTCAATGCGCAGCTCCATAGCCTTTTATAATTTCGGGGATGTGGGAGCGAATGAGAGTGATCACTATATGAGCGGCTATGATTTTGCGGGTACCATGATCCCGAGAGTGAAGTTCCTTAATGACTCCACGGCGTTCGCAATGGGCACGGACAAGATGATCATATTCTCCGGAGACCAGAAGCCGGAGAAGAAATACGAATACAGCTTTGACACCCGGGTTAAAGGCGTATTCTACAGTGAGGACCGCATTGTTCTGGTGAGGGAGAGCGCCATAGACGGCGGGTATTCCGCATCCGTTTTCAATCTGTCCGGCGAGGAGCTTTTGAGCATACCGTTTGATCTGGATTATATAGATGTACAGGTAAGCGGGAAAAGGATCGTGATTTACAGCGATACACATATGTTGATATATGATATGAGGGGAACCATAAAATATGATGGGGCTCTGGATGACTCGACCCTGCTTGTATCCACTACAGATAACGCACGGCGTTACATATTGGTCAACAGGGAATCCGTGAAGCTCATACAGCTTGTGAAGTAGGCTTCGTATGATAAATCCTGATGCATTGTTTCTTATAATAGTTGCGATATTGCTGGTATGCTTTTTTGCTGGAAGAAGGGCGGGGCTGATCCGTACGCTCATACCGGTCGTATCTGCTTTCGCTTCTTTCGGGCTTCTGGCAGTGGCGCTTCCTGTACTGAGGGAAGACGTTATGGGGGCGGTCACCGTATTTGATATAAACAGCGCGATAGTAGATATAGTGGCTTTCGCTGTCACTTTCCTGCTGCTCAGATGGCTCATCAAAGCAATACTTAAGCTTTTCAGGGTAATAGGAGACGCGCCCGTGCTTGGCAGCGTGAACCGTATGCTTGGCGGGATCGTGGGATTTCTAGGGGGACTCATGATCGTATGGAGTGCTTTTTTCTTTATTCTTCTTCTCTACGGTCCGGATGGTCTGCCCCAGTTCTATAACGCGATAGGGCAGAATGAATTCGTGAAGCTTCTATATAATAATAACCTTATTACCACATTTGTGAACTTCTTTGTGTTTGTCTCTTGAAATTGTGTGTTGCATATATTTTGACCACAAAATATATGTTTTTCTGAAATCACCTGGATTTTGTTTAAATTTTTTCTTGCATTGCGTCTGAAACTGTGATAATCTAGCACTTGCCGTGACGCGATAGCTGGGAAGCGGAAGTTGCTGTCAAAGCGAGTATTTAACTACTCAGACCCAGGCGAGACAGGTAATTTCGTGGAGCGAATGTCAAGTCATAGATACTGGCGACGAAGTCACTGTACAGATATTGGATGGGGCAAAGCCTTAAGGGAACTGGCTCCGGACATAGTTAAGCCGATTTTCGTGTTTAAATATATAAGGACACACGCGGCAATGTGTACAGTCACCGACTAAAGAAATTATTAATTAAGGAGGCGACTTTTTTTATGGCAAAACAGGTAATGAGGATCACACTTAAGGCATATGACCATGAGCTTGTTGATCAGTCTGCAGCAAAGATCATCGAGGCGGTAAGGAAGAACGGTTCCGACGTTTCCGGACCTGTACCTCTTCCTACTAAAAAAGAGGTGATCACTATCCTTCGTGCGGTACACAAGTACAAGGATTCCAGAGAGCAGTTTGAGCAGAGGACACATAAGAGGCTCATAGATGTGATCGCGCCTACGCAAAAGACTGTTGATGTGCTTCAGCGTCTTGAGATGCCTGCAGGTGTCTACATCGATATCAAGATGAAAGAAAAGAATTAATTATTAAGAAGTGCGTATTGAACACGATACAGTGTTCCGAGGCGCAGAAAGGACAGAATAAAAGATGAAAAAAGCAATACTTGCAAAAAAAGTAGGTATGACACAGATCTTTGATGAAAACGGAATCCTCATACCGGTAACGGTACTTGAGGCGGGGCCCTGTGTCGTAACCCAGCTTAAGACTATCGAAAACGACGGCTATGAGGCTGTTCAGGTAGGCTTTGGCGATAAAAAGGAAAAGATCGTGACCAAGGACAAGGGAGGAGCCAAGTCCGTAGCACACAGACATGGCGTTAATAAGCCTGAAATGGGTCACTTCAAAAAAGCAGGTGTGGAGCCTAAGCGGTATCTCAGAGAGTTCAAGTTTGAGAACTGCGCCGATTATGAATTAGGCGCTGAGATCAAGGCGGATATATTTGAAGCAGGTGATAAGGTCGATGTTACGGCCATATCAAAGGGAAAAGGCTTTCAGGGTGCCATCAAGAGATTAGGTCAGCACAGAGGACCTATGAAGCATGGCTCCAAGTTCCATCGTCATCAGGGTTCAAACGGAGCTACATCCTCACCCAGCCGTGTATTCAAGGGAAAGGGAATGCCGGGACACATGGGATCCGTACAGGTAACGGTGCGAAATCTTGAGGTTGTACGCGCGGATGCCGAGAAGAATCTGCTGCTCATCAAGGGCGCGGTACCCGGACCCAAGAAGGGCCTGATAACGATCAAAGAGACTACGAAGGTCTCTAAATAATCGAAAGGAAGGAGGAAGCTAAGGTGGCAAACGTAAAAGTTTACGATATGACAGGAAAAGAGACGGGCTCCATGGAGCTTGATGACAATATTTTTGGCATTAAGGTCAATGAGCACCTCATACATATGGCAGTAACCCAGTATCTGGCAGATAACCGTCAGGGTACACAGAAAGCAAAGACCAGATCGGAGGTTTCCGGCGGCGGCAGGAAGCCCTGGAGACAGAAGGGTACAGGACACGCAAGACAGGGATCAACGAGATCACCCCAGTGGAGACACGGCGGAGTGGTTTTTGCTCCGGTTCCCAGAGACTACAGCTTCAAGCTCAATAAGAAAGAGAAGAGGATCGCCTTAAAGAGCGCGCTCACATCAAGGGTTGAAGCGGATAAGCTCATAGTTCTCGATGATCTGAAGCTTGACGGTATCAAGACTAAGGAAATGAAGAAGGTACTGGACGCGCTCAAGGTTGATAAGGCGTTGGTGGTGCTTGATTCACTTGACAGGAATGTCATTATTTCAGCAAGGAACCTGCCGAGGGTCGCGACCGCCCAGGCAAACAGCATCAATACATATGACATCATGAAATACAGCACGGTCGTTGCAACCAAGGCGGCTGTGGAGAAGATACAGGAGGTATACGCATAATGGCTGACATTAAATATTACGATGTGATACTTCGTCCTGTGATCACAGAGAAGTCAATGAACCTTCAGACGGAAAAGAAATATACATTCTATGTTGCGCCTGAAGCAAACAAGGTAATGATAAAAGAGGCTGTCGAGAAAATGTTCGACGGCGTAAAGGTCGAGAAGGTCTACACGATGAACCTGCAGGGTAAAAAGCGCAGGAGAGGATATACGGTAGGTATGACGGCAAAGAAGAAAAAGGCCATAGTTAAGCTTACCGAGGATTCAAAGGATATTGAGATCTTCTCAGGACTTTGATCCGATAAAGAGTCAGTTTGATCTGAGATAAAGATATGCCCGGTATGAAGACCCTAAGGCCGGACGATAAAAGTATTCAGATACAGAAAGGAAATTAGAGATGGGAATAAAAACTTATAAGCCCTATACGCCGTCAAGAAGAAACATGACGGGCTCTGATTTCTCGGAGATCACAAAGAAAGCTCCGGAGAAATCTCTGCTGGTATCAAAAAAGAAAAATTCAGGAAGAAACAATCAGGGCAAGATCACCGTACGTCACAGAGGCGGCGGAAACAGACAGAAGTACAGGATAATTGATTTCAGAAGAAATGATAAGGATGGAATACCCGCAAAGGTAGCAGGCATCGAATATGATCCTAACAGGACCGCGAATATCGCGCTGCTCATATACGCGGATGGCGAGAAGAGATATATCCTTGCTCCGAACGGACTTAAGGACGGTATGACCGTCATGAACGGTCCCGAAGCCGAGATCAGAGTTGGAAACTGCCTGCCGTTCAAATACATTCCTGTAGGTACTGAAGTACATAATATAGAGATGTATCCCGGCAAGGGCGGACAGATGGTCCGCAGCGCAGGAACCTCGGCACAGCTCATGGCTAAGGAAGGAAAATACGCTACACTTAAGCTTCCTTCAGGCGAGATGAGGATGGTTCCCATAGAATGCAGAGCAACAATAGGAACTGTCGGAAATATAGATCACAACCTTATAAATTACGGTAAGGCAGGGCGCATACGCCATATGGGCATCAGGCCTACAGTCCGCGGCTCGGTTATGAACCCGAACGACCACCCGCATGGAGGCGGAGAGGGACGCGCACCTATCGGACGTCCCGGACCTTCAACTCCTTGGGGCAAGCCCGCTCTTGGCTACAAGACAAGGAAGGCCAAGAAGGCAAGCAACAAGCTGATAGTGAGAAGAAGAAACGGTAAGGCACTAGGTTAAGGAGGGAAAGACAGATGTCACGTTCAATAAAAAAAGGACCGTTTGCGGATGAAAGCCTTTTGAAAAAGATAGATGCTATGAACGCATCGGGCAAGAAAGAGGTAATAAAGACCTGGTCTCGCCGCTCTACTATCTTTCCTTCATTTGTAGGACATACGATAGCGGTGCATGACGGAAGGAAGCATGTGCCTGTATATGTTACAGAGGATATGGTAGGACACAAGCTCGGCGAGTTTGTAGCTACAAGGACATACCGAGGACACTCATCATCTGAGTCAAAGTCGGGTGTGAAGTAAGGATAATTAAGGAAGGAGGTCAGTAATCCATGGCAAAAGGACATAGATCCCAGATAAAAAGGGAGAGAAACGAAAATAATAGGGAAAAGAGACCGCACGCCAAGTTATCCTACGCAAGAGTTCCGGTACAGAAGGCATGCTTCGTACTTGACGCGATAAGAGGCAAGGATGTGGATGAGGCAGTAGCGATACTTACATATAGCCCCAGGTATGCATCGGAGGTCATACTAAAGCTCGTTAATTCAGCTATAGCAAACGCAGAGAATAACAACGGAATGGATCGCTCAAAGCTCTATGTAGCAGAGTGTTTTGCGACACAGGGTCCTATGCTCAAGCGTATACAGCCCAGGGCACAGGGACGCGCATACAGGATCTTGAAGAGAATGAGCCATATAAACGTCGTACTGGATGAAAGGAGCTAATATATGGGACAGAAAGTTAATCCCCATGGCCTCAGAGTAGGTATCATAAAGGATTGGAGTTCGAGATGGTTCGCGCCGGATACGGAGTTTGCGGATAATCTCGTTGAGGATTATAAGATCAGGGAATTCCTCAAAAAAGAGCTTTACCAGGCAGGCATCTCCAGAGTGGAGATAGAGAGAGCTGCCGGAAGAGCCAAGGTAATAGTATATGCCGCTAAAGTTGGTATCATAATGGGTAAGGGCGGAGCCGAGATCGAGAAGACCAAGAAGAGACTCCAGAAGCTCTCAAAGGACACACTCGTGCTTGATGTGAGAGAGGTGAGACGTCCCGACAAGGATGCGCAGCTTGTTGCGGAAAATATTGCAGGACAGCTTGAAAACCGTGTATCTTTCAGACGTGCCATGAAGTCCGCTATGCAGAGGACCATGAAGAACGGCGCCAAGGGTATCAAGGCAAGCGTATCGGGAAGACTTGGCGGAGCGGATATCGCCCGCAGGGAGTTCTATTCAGAGGGCACTATCCCGCTGCAGACCTTAAGAGCAGATATCGATTACGGCTTTGCCGAGGCGGATACGACATACGGAAAGATCGGCGTAAAGGTATGGATCTACAAGGACGAAGTACTTGGCAAGCATAAGTATGCGGTATCCGAGGATGACATGCCGGAAGATCCAAATTTAAGAAATAATAACAGAAGAAGAAATAACAGCAGGAGGGAGGGTGACAGATAATGTTAATGCCAAAGAGAGTAAAGCATCGTAAGCAAATGCGCGGGACGATGCGGGGCAAGGCCAATACAGGCAATACAATTTCATACGGTGAGTATGGTATCGTCGCTCTCGAGCCTTGCTGGGTCAAATCAAATCAGATAGAGGCGGCCCGTGTTGCCATGACAAGATATATCAAGCGTGGCGGACAGGTATGGATAAAGATATTCCCGGACAAGCCCGTTACAGCAAAGCCGGCTGAAACACGAATGGGATCCGGAAAAGGAGCGCTTGAGTACTGGGTAGCAGTAGTAAAGCCCGGAAGAGTCATGTTTGAGATAGCAGGCGTTTCCGAAGAGATAGCAAGAGAGGCATTAAGGCTTGCTTCACACAAGCTTCCCTGCAAGTGCAAGATATATTCAAAGGCTGATCTTGCGGCAGAGGTAGCGGCGAAAGGCGGTGATAACTAATGAAGAGAGATACATATTTAGAGGATCTCAGGGCAAAGTCAGAAACAGAACTTGCAGGCGATCTCACCGCAGCAAAGAAAGAGCTTTTTAACCTTCGCTTCCAGAATGCGACGAACCAGCTTGACAACACGTCGCGCATCAAGGAGGTCAGGAAGAACATAGCACGTATTCAGACGGTCATCACCGAGAAATCGGCTGAAGCCTGATCGGAAAGGAGATAAACGTGGAAGAGAGAAATCTGAGAAAGACCCGTACAGGAAAGGTCACAAGCAACAAGATGGACAAGACCATCACTGTAGCTGTTCAGGACAACGTACGTCATCCCCTTTACAAGAAGATCGTGAAACGTACTTACAAGCTTCATGCGCATGATGAAAAAAATGAAGCGAATGTCGGAGATACAGTCAAGGTAATGGAGACACGCCCCCTCTCAAAGACAAAGAGATGGAGACTCGTCGAGATCATAGAGAGAGCTAAGTAATACCTGAAAGGAGAAGAAGATGGTACAGCAGGAAACAAGACTCAGAGTCGCTGACAATACCGGTGCAAAAGAGCTCCTTACCATCAGGGTTATGGGAGGCTCGACCAGGAGATATGCCAGCGTAGGTGATATCATCACCGCTACCGTGAAAGATGCGACCCCCGGAGGAGTCGTAAAGAAAGGCGATGTCGTAAAGGCAGTCGTAGTACGCACGGTGAAATCCATACGCCGCAAGGACGGTTCATATATCCGTTTTGACGAGAATGCGGCAGTCATCATAAAGGATGACAATACGCCAAGAGGAACACGTATATTCGGGCCGGTAGCTCGTGAGCTTCGTGACAAGCAGTTCATGAAGATCGTCTCACTGGCGCCCGAGGTATTATAAGGAGGTCATCATGGCGACATCAAAGATAAAGAAGGGCGATACCGTACAGGTCATCGCAGGAAGAAGCAAAGGCAAACAGGGGAAGGTTCTTTCCGTAGACAAGAAGCGCGGGAGGCTCGTAGTAGAAGGTGTTAATATGCTGACCAAGCATGAGAAGCCTTCGGCAGCCAATCCGGACGGAGGGATAACCCAGAAGGAAGGCACTATAGATATTTCAAATGTCATGTATGTGCATAATGGTAAGCCTACCCGTGTCGGCTTCCAGGTAAACGGGGACAAGAAGGTCCGCATCGCCAAGTCTACAGGCGATGTCATAGACTGAGAAGGAGGCCTGAAAATTGAGCAGATATAAAGATACATACAATTCAGAGATCAGGGATGCCATGCAAAAGAAATTCGGCTACAAAAATGTAATGGAGATCCCCAAGCTTGAAAAGATCGTTGTAAACATGGGCGTAGGTGAAGCCAAGGATAATGCGAAGCTTCTTGATTCGGCAGTATCGGATCTTGAAAAGATCACAGGACAGCATGTGGTTACGACCAAAGCAAAGAAGGCAGTCGCAAACTTCAAGATAAGAGAAGGCATGCAGATAGGCTGCAAAGTCACATTAAGGGGAGACAAGATGTATGACTTCCTCGACAGGCTGGTAAATCTGGCTCTTCCCCGTGTCCGTGACTTCAGAGGCGTTTCCGCAAAGTCCTTTGACGGACGCGGAAACTATGCGCTTGGTATAAAGGAGCAGATCATATTCCCCGAGATCGAGTATGACAAGATCGATAAGATCAGGGGAATGGATGTCATCATCGTTACTACGGCAAAGACGGACGAAGAGGCAAGAGAGCTTTTGAGACTCTTTAATATGCCGTTTGAGAAACAGGAGGCAGTGTAATATGGCAAAATTATCAATGAAAAGAAAGCAGCAGAGAAAGCCTAAGTTCTCAACAAGAGCATACACCCGCTGCAGGATCTGCGGACGTCCTCATTCAGTCCTCAGGAAATACGGAATATGCCGTATATGTTTCAGGGAGCTGGCGTACAAGGGCCAGATACCCGGCGTAAAGAAAGCTTCATGGTAAAGAAAGGAGATCAGATAAATGCTTACGACTAATGATCCGATTGCAGATATGCTTACTAGAATCCGTAACGCAAATACTGCAAAACATGATACAGTCGAGATCCCTGCATCAAAGATGAAGCTTGCCATAGCGGGCATCCTTCAGGAAGAGGGATACATCAGAGGGTTTGAGCTCGTAGATGCGGTGAACGACTTTAAGAACATAAAGATAGAGCTGAAGTACAATGACAACAAGAAGGAAAAGGTTCTTACGGGGCTGAAGAGGATCTCAAAGCCCGGTCTGCGCATATACGCAGGTAAGGATGAGCTTCCGAAGGTTCTCGGAGGACTTGGTGTTGCCATCATCTCTACCAACAAAGGAGTGATAACTGACAAGAAGGCAAGAGAGCTGGGAGTCGGCGGAGAAGTTCTTGCTTTCGTATGGTAAATAAAAAATAGGAGGTTGCGGGCATGTCACGAATCGGAAAAATGCCTATCGCCATACCGTCGGGAGTGACGGTCAATGTGGCAGAAAATAATACAGTGACTGTAAAGGGTCCCAAGGGCGAGCTTACAAGAACGCTTCCTGCAGTGCTGACCATCAAGCAGGAAGACGGACAGCTTACAGTGGAAAGACCCAATGATGAGAAGGAGACAAGGGCGCTTCACGGACTTACGAGATCCCTTCTCAACAATATGGTGATCGGAGTTACGGACGGATACAGCAAGACACTCGAGATCAACGGTGTCGGCTACAGGGCGGCAAAGCAGGGCAAGACACTTAACCTGTCGCTCGGATATTCTCATCCTGTGATTATGGAGGACCCCGAGGGTATCACAACTGAGGTCAAGGATAATCAGATCATAGTATCCGGTATAAGCAAAGAGGCAGTAGGCCAGTACGCGGCTGTGATCAGAGCCAAGAGGCCGCCGGAGCCTTATAAGGGCAAGGGTATCAAATACAGTGATGAAGTGATCAGGCGTAAGGTCGGTAAGACCGGTAAGAAGTAAGTCATAAAGAGCAAAATCTTTTTATGCGGAAAGGAAAAATATGATCAAGAAGAAATCAAGATCCAAGGTGCGTGAAAAAAAGCACATGCGCATCAGAAACCGTTTCAGCGGTACTGCCGAGAGGCCGAGGCTTGCGGTTTTCAGGAGCAATAAAAACATCTATGCCCAGGTAATAGATGATGACGCGGCTACAACGCTTGTTGCGGCATCCACGGTAGAAAAGGATGTAAAGAGCCAGGTCAAATATACCGACAATATCGAAGCAGCCGAGTGTGTAGGCAAAGTCATAGCGGAGCGCGCTAAGGCAAAAGGTATAGAAGAAGTCGTATTTGACAGAGGCGGTTTCATATATCACGGCAAAGTAAAGGCGCTTGCTGACGCAGCCCGCGAAGCCGGACTTAAATTCTAAGGGAAAGGAGAGGACAGATGGAAGCAGATAACAGAGACAGAAGAAGAAATTCCAGAAACGACAGAGAGCCGGATGACGGACTCGAGGATAAGGTTGTAACCATCAAGAGAGTCACAAAGGTTGTCAAGGGCGGTCGTAATATGCGCTTCTCCACCCTGGTGGTTGTAGGAGACAAGGAAGGACATGTAGGAGTAGGACTCGGAAAGGCAACTGAAATTCCCGAAGCTATCCGCAAGGGCAGGGAGGATGCCAAGAAGCATATGATATCAGTCGCGCTAGATGAGAACGGCTCAATAGCACATGATTTCATCGGACATTTCGGAGGCGCTCAGATATTGCTTAAGAGGGCTCCTGAAGGAACAGGTATCATAGCAGGCGGTCCTGCGCGTATAGTCTGTGAGCTTTCAGGTATCAGAAACATCCGTACCAAATCACTGGGCTCCAATAACAAGCAGAATGTCGTACTTGCGGCTATAGATGCCCTGCAGCAGATCACTTCTCCCGAAGAAGAAGCGCGCAAGAGAGGTAAGTCAATAGAGGAGGTGCGTGCATAATGGCAAAGAAGCTGAAGATAACGCTCGCTAAGTCGACTATAGCAGCGCTCCCCAAGCACAAAAAGACAGTAGAAGCCCTGGGACTTCATAAAACCTACCATACAGTGGTACAGCCCGACAATGAGGCAATCCGGGGAATGATAAAGCAGGTAAAACACCTGGTCAAAGTAGAGGAAGTTTAATAGTAAGGAATGCGAGTGGACAAAAGTTGGACATTAACGTGTCTGGCTTTGTCTGCGCTTAGCGAAAGGAGAAACAATGGAACTTCATGAGTTACATCCCGCCAAGGGATCAAACAGCAACAAGTACAGAAAGGGCCGCGGTCATGCATCGGGAAATGGAAAGACCGCAGGTTACGGACATAAGGGACAGAAGGCAAGATCCGGCGCTCCCCGTATAGGGTTTGAAGGTGGACAGATGCCCCTGTACAGAAGACTTCCGAAGAGGGGCTTCAAAAATTACAATCACAAGGAGATCGTGACGTTAAATGTATCGCAGCTTGAGCAGTTCTATGAGGACGGGGCTACGGTCGTATCAGAGGATCTCATAGAGAGAGGCATTATCAAGGATACCAAAGACGGTCTCAAGATCCTGGGTAACGGAGAGCTCACAAAGAAGCTGACCGTAAAGGCAAATGCTTTCTCAGAGTCAGCAAAGCAGAAAATTGAAGCAGTGGGTGGAAAAGCCGAGGTGATCTGATGTTTGAAACAGTACGTAACGCATTTAAGATCAAAGAGATCAGAAACGGCATCATCTTTACATTTTTGATGCTTATAGTCATCCGTTTAGGATGTCAGCTTCCGGTTCCCGGCATTAACAGGGACTTCTTTGCAGAGTGGTTTTCACAGATAACCGGGGATTCGGACTCATTCAACTTTTTTAATGCATTTACGGGCGGATCCTTTGAGAATATGTCGCTTTTTGCGCTGAATATAACCCCGTACATCACATCGAGCATTATCATACAGCTCCTTACCATAGCCATTCCTGCGCTTGAAGAAATGCAAAAGGAAGGTGAGGAAGGCAGAAAGAAGCTTGTGTCGATCACAAGGTATGTAACTGTAGGACTTGCCCTTATTGAGTCACTGGCTATGGCTATCGGATTCGGAAGGCAGGGAATACTGGAAAAATACGATGCTTTGAATGTTATTCTCGTGATATGTACACTGACAGCAGGTTCTGCTTTTCTCATGTGGATTGGAGAGCAGATCACCGAATATGGCGTAGGAAACGGCATATCCATAGTGCTGACGATAAATATCATTTCAAGGATACCGGACGATATGACAAGCCTGTATACAATGTTTGTAGCAGGCAGACCTGTCGCATACATGATACTTAATGCGGCTATCATCCTGGCTATCATCCTTGTTACGATCGTGCTCACGATATTATTAAACGATGCAGAGCGCAGGATACCTGTCCAGTATGCAAAGAAGATGCAGGGAAGGAAGCAATATGGCGGAAACAGTACCTATATTCCGTTAAAGGTAAATACAGGAAATGTCATACCGATAATCTTTGCTTCGTCCATAATGCAGTTCCCGGTTGTTATCGCACAGCTCTTTGGCAAGACCGGCGGTACCTCAGTATGGGGACATGTGTTAAGAGCTTTAAGCTCAAGCAACTGGTTCAATACGGCGACGCCCGGATATACGATCGGAGCGCTGGTTTATATCCTGCTGGTTATATTCTTCGCGTATTTCTATACATCGATCACGTTCAATCCGCTTGAGATCGCTGATAATATGAAGAAGCAGGGCGGCTTTATCCCCGGGATCAGACCCGGCAAGCCTACAAGCGATTATCTGACAAGGATACTTAACTACATTATATTCATTGGCGCGGTTGGTCTTGTTATCGTTGCCATGATACCTATCTTCTTTAACGGAGCGTTCAACGCAAATGTAACCTTCGGCGGAACCTCACTTATCATTATAGTGGGTGTCATACTGGAGACATTAAAGCAGATAGAGTCAAAGATGGTAGTCAGAAACTACAAGGGGTTCCTGAATTAAAGGAGGCAGCCGTATGAAGATAGTAATGCTTGGAGCGCCCGGCGCGGGCAAAGGAACACAGGCAGAAAAGATAGCCGCCGAGTACGGACTGCCCCATATCTCCACCGGAGATATCTTCCGTAAGAACATAAAGGAGGGTACGGATCTCGGGAAAGAGGCAAAGGGTTATATGGATGCCGGCAAGCTCGTTCCGGATGAGCTTACGGTCAGGATGCTTCTTGACCGGGTCTCAGGGGATGACTGCAGAGGCGGATACATCCTTGACGGATTTCCCAGAACGATACCCCAGGCAGAAGCGTTGGACGGCGAATTAAAAAAGCTTGGAGAAGATATAGATTTTGCCATAGATGTGGAGGTTCCCGATGAAAATATAGTAAAAAGAATGTCGGGACGCAGAGCGTGTCCTAAATGCGGCGCTACATATCATCTGGAGTTCATCCCGCCGAAGAAAGAGGGCATCTGTGACGAATGCGGAGCAGAGCTTACGATCAGGGATGATGATAAACCGGAGACGGTTAAGAAAAGACTGGACGTCTATCATGACCAGACACAGCCGCTCATAGAGTTCTATGAGAAAAAGGGTGTACTCCATACCGTTGACGGAACAGCAGATGTGTCAGATGTGTTTGAAGCGATAAAAAACATCTTGAAATAAGGGGTGTATATGTCAAAAGCAGATGTTATAGAAGTAGAAGGAAAAGTAATAGAAAAGCTGCCAAATGCCATGTTCCGGGTGACATTGGAAAACGGACACGAAGTACTGGCGCATATTTCAGGAAAGCTCCGCATGAATTTCATCAAGATCCTTCCGGGAGACAAGGTGACTATAGAGCTGTCCCCGTATGATCTCACAAAGGGCAGGATCACCTGGAGGGATAAATAAATTAGTCCTTGAAAAGCGCTCAAGGCTATGATATGATAGTCGTCGGCTCTTTTTTTGGAAAGGAGGATATCATTATGAAAGTAAGAAGTTCGGTAAAGCCTATCTGCGAGAAATGCAAGGTAGTAAGACGCAAAGGAAAGATTCGCATAATCTGCGAGAATCCGAAGCATAAGCAGGTACAGGGATAGGATTTGAAGCTCCGTAAGGGGTTTTGGATCGGTGATCGGTGCTGCATTATAAGCGGCTCCGGATTACTGTGTATATATTAAATAGAAAGGAGATGCTCATTTATGGCTCGAATTGCCGGTGTTGATTTGCCCAGGGATAAACGTGTCGAGATCGGACTGACATATATCTATGGAATAGGCAGACCTTCTGCAACGAGGATACTTAAAGAAGCAGGTGTCGATCCCGATACCCGCTGTAAGGATCTGACAGATGCAGAGGTTACCAAGATCCGTGATGTCATTGATAAGACACAGGTCATCGAGGGTGATCTCAGGCTTGAAGTCGCTATGAATATCAAGCGCCTCACTGAGATCGGCTGCTACAGAGGAGTTCGCCACAGAAAAGGACTTCCCTGCCGTGGACAGAAGACCAAGACCAATGCAAGGACTTGCAAGGGTCCGAGAAGAACGGTCGCAAATAAGAAGAAGTAAGGTAACTATTAACAAAGTATAAGCATTTACGAAAGTAGGTTAGTTTTAATGGCTGGAAATAATAAAGCAGGTGCGAAAAAGGTAACAAAAAAACGCATCAGAAAAAACGTTGAACACGGACAGGCACATATTCAGTCATCCTTCAACAACACTATCGTGACGCTGACGGATGCACAGGGAAATGCTCTTTCATGGGCGAGTGCCGGCGGTCTGGGATTTAGAGGTTCAAGGAAATCTACTCCATATGCAGCTCAGATGGCAGCGGAGACTGCCACTAAAGCAGCGCTTCCTTATGGATTGAAGACTGTAGATGTCATGGTCAAAGGACCGGGCTCAGGAAGGGAAGCGGCTATCAGGGCGCTTGCCGCTGCAGGACTTCAGGTAACAAGTATCAAGGACGTGACACCGGTTCCGCACAACGGATGCCGTCCGCCCAAGAGAAGAAGAGTTTAATAGGAGGAAGTAAGACATATGGCAGTTAATAGAGAACCTGTTCTGAAAAGGTGCAGATCACTGGGTCTTGATCCTGTATATCTGGGATATGATAAAAAATCTACCAGACAGGTAAGAAGATCCGGCAGAAAAGTAAGTGAGTACGGAACCCAGCTTCGCGAAAAGCAGAAGGCTAAGTTCATATATGGCGTGTTGGAAAAGCCTTTCAGAAACTATTATGAGAAGGCTGATAAGATGAAAGGCATGACAGGTACCAACCTTATGATCATGCTCGAGAGAAGGCTTGATAATGTTGTCTTCCGTCTTGGCTTTGCGAAAACCCGCAGAGAGGCTCGCCAAATGGTGGATCACAAGGTTTTCTCTGTAAACGGGAAGACAGTTTTTATTCCTTCATACAGTATCAAACCGGGTGATGTCATCGAGATCAGAGAGAACAAGAGATCATCACAGCATATAAAGGATATATTTGAGGCAACCGGAGGCCGTGCTGTTCCTGCATGGCTCATAGCTGACCCTGAGCATTTCAAGGGTACGGTAGACAGACTTCCCGAAAGGGAGGAGATCGACGTACCGGTAGATGAGATGCTTATCGTCGAGTTGTATTCAAAATAAAATGACTTCATGAGTGCAAAGAGAAATTGCACTCATGAATCCTATACTGTGATTTTTCCGGCATTTGCCGGAGTCAGGAGGTATTCGATTGTTCGAATTTGATAAACCCAAAATAGAGATACTGGACAGCTCCGAGGATGGAAAGTACGCAAGATTTGTGTGTACTCCTCTGGAGAGAGGCTATGGGATCACTATAGGCAACTCTCTGAGGCGCATCATGCTGTCTTCACTTCCGGGAACGGCTGTAAGCCAGGTGAAGGTTGACGGAGTGTTGCATGAGTTTTCTACAATTCCCGGTGTCAAGGAGGATCTCACGGAGATAATCCTAAATATAAAGAACCTTGCTATTCGAAATAACAGCTCTTCAGATGAGGTTAAAACCGCATATATAGAGTGCGATGGTGAGGGTGAAGTAACCGGCGCTGATGTGCAGTGCGATCAGGATGTGGAGATAGTAAACAAGGATCAGCATATAGCTACGCTCAGCGGTAAAGACGCAAAGCTTTATATAGAGCTTACTATCACGGGCGGCAGAGGCTATGTCTCGGCCGAACAGAATAAGAGCCCGGAGCTCCCGATAGGAGTGATCTCGATCGATTCTATCTATACACCGGTAGAGCGTGTAAATATGAGCGTGGAAAATACCCGTGTAGGACAGCAGACAGACTTTGATAAGCTTACGCTGGACGTATATACAAACGGAGCTCTCAGCCCGGAAGATGCCGTAAGTCTTGCGGCAAAGGTTCTTTCGGAGCATTTAAATCTTTTTGTGGATCTGTCGGATGCTGCAAGCCGTACAGAGGTAATGTCCGCGAAGAAAGAAGACGTCAAGGTAGACGTGATGAATATGTCTATAGACGAGCTTGAGTTGTCGGTGAGATCATATAACTGTCTGAAGCGTGCGGGCATCAATACGGTTTTAGAGCTTACCAATAAAACATCCGATGAAATGATGAAGGTCAGGAATCTCGGGCGCAAGTCATTGGAGGAAGTTCTGGAGAAGCTTAAGGATCTGGGACTCGAGCTTAAAGCGGGACCACCACCATCAGCAACGACAACAACAACAGAGTAGATTAAACAGGGGTCATATGTAATTCCACAGGGTATATGATTCCATCCGCCGGGATAGTAAGACCGAAGGGCATATCCGGGTAGCGAAAGGAGAAAAAATGGAATACAGAAAATTAGGAAGAACATCATCACAGAGAAAAGCTCTTTTGAGAAATCAGGTCACGGCGCTTCTGCTTCATGAGAAGATTGTTACTACAGAGGCTCGTGCGAAAGAGGTTCAGAAGATTGCGGAGAAGCTTATAACTATGGCTGTCAAAGAGAAAGATAACTTTGAGACAGTTAAGGTCAAAGCTAAAGTTGCCCGTAAGGACAAAGATGGCAAGAGGGTCAAGGAGGAAAAGGACGGCAAGAAGGTAACGGTTTATGATGAGGTAGAGAAAGAGATAAAGAAGGATCTTCCCTCAAGGCTTCATGCCCGCCGCCAGATGCTCAAGGTTCTTTATCCGGTGACAGAGGTTCCGAAAGAGGGAGCTCAGAGGAAGAAAAATACCAGGAAGATAGACCTTGCCCAGAAGCTCTTTGATGAGATTGCACCAAAGTATGTTGACCGCAAGGGCGGATATACGCGTATCGTAAAGATAGGACCCCGCCGCGGCGATGCAGCAATGGAAGTGCTCCTCGAACTTATCTGAATAACAGAAAAACAGTATCTAACGAAAACCCGGCTCGTGAAACACGGCGCCGGGCTTTTATTAGTATTTCCCGTTTCCTTTGGCATGTTTTGATTGCCCAGCCGTGTAAATCGACACTATAGCGTACCTACCAATGTATGTGGTATAACAAAAATAGCCCTTTGGCTGTTTTTGAGCGCCTGCTATGGTAAAACGAGAAACTGGTGCACCTGCAAGAATATATGGTATAATCAGCGAATGAATAATAAATATAAAGACAAAACCATGGATTTCATACTGTATGCTTCTTTCATCTGTTGGA
>JAFUWM010000211.1 GCA_017483425.1 Lachnospiraceae bacterium
AAATCATGATTTCTTCAGAGCTGAGGCCGAGGGGCTTGAAGCGATACACTCATGCAATGCGATTAAAACGCCAGCCATATTGGGCCGGGGAACGGACAGGGATTTCTCTTTTCTCCTTTTAGGCTTTATAAACGGTGGCAGGAGAAGAGCGGACTTTTTTATTAAATTCGGACAGGAGCTTGCTGCGCTTCATGAGGCTGACACGGCAAGGTTTGTTAATGGCGGACGATACGGATTTCAAAGTGACAACTATATCGGGGCAGGTCATCAAAAGAATACATACGCTGAAAGCTGGACAGTTTTTTTCAGGCGCTGTCGTCTCGAACCCCAGTTTAAGAGAGCAGAATCATATTTTGATAAGGGAGATTTAAAACTTATAAACAGACTTCTTGACAGGCTCGATGAGCTTTTGACAGAGCCTGAGAAGCCGTCTCTTATTCATGGGGATCTCTGGGGCGGTAATTATATGGCGGGCGACGATGGCTCGGCATGGCTTATAGATCCTGCGGCTTATGTGGGCTGTTCGGAAGCGGATATTGCGATGACGGAGCTTTTTGGCGGATTCCACAGGGATTTTTATTCGGCATATTATGAGGTCAGACCAAAGCTTCCCGGCTATGAGGACAGGCGGGAAATATACAATCTCTATCATCTCCTCAACCACCTGAACCTGTTTGGGGCAGGTTATCTTTCATCTGTGAGAGCAATCGTAAAAAAGTTTGCATGATACTTGTAATGTTATCGTAAACGACAAAGTTCTTTTTGCTTTGGCATTTGCGGCGCCGGAGGCTTATAGTGAACACAGAATCTATTTTTTTTCTTCACAATTGCGTCACAAGTAAAGCGTATAACTGGTATCAACAGATGATCGCAGACAAGGATGTCTGTAGTAAATATGTAGCATTTAGGTCAGGAGGAAAGAGCAATGCTGTATGATGATTACAACAACGAAAACAATGATGAGAACAAAAACACAGGTTACGCGAATGTAGGATCGTCAGGTACGAATACCGCGAATACTTATGAAGAAGCAAAGACGGAGAGTGCCGGAGGATATAGGAACGAAAACGCAGGCGACTACAGGAATCCCAATCCCGGAGGATATAATGGACAGTACAGATACGGAGGTGCGTACGGAAATGCGCAGGGATCGCAGGGAAGACCGCATTACACATCCTATCAGGACGCAAGCTACAGGGAGCCTGTAAGAAACAGCGGAATGCCTAATCAGAAAAAACCGAAGAGTACAGGCGGCAAGAAAAAGGGCTTCTGGAAGAGAGCGGTAGCAGCGATAGTAGTGGGAGTACTGCTCGGAGGATCGGCGGCCGGAGCTTTTTATGGGGTATATAAAGTGACGGGCATGGATGAAGCGGTGACGACGATCGCAGGTGCCAAGGAGACAGTTGAGGCTGCTTCAAGAGCCGCAGCTACCGTTGCAAAAGATTCGGAGACAGTAAAGACACAGACAACCGTATCTACAACAGAAGAGCAGACAGCAGGAACAGCCGGAGTCTCACAGGTAGTCGAGGATGTGATGCCCGCGGTAGTCGCTATCACAAATTCGGTCACAGTCACAGGCCAGACATGGTGGGGACAGACGATCGAGAGGACAGGAGAGGCCGCAGGCTCCGGTATCATAGTCGGCGAGAATGATGACGAGCTTCTCATAGTTACAAACCAGCATGTTATATCAGATGCCACGACTCTTTCGGTACAGTTTGTAGATGGAAATACAGCAGAGGCTAATCTTAAAGGACAGGATGAGGACGCTGATATAGCGGTCATAGCGGTAGCGAAAGACTCGCTCTCCGGCAATACGGCTGATGAAATAAAGATCGCAACGCTCGGGAATTCTGATGATCTTCAGGTCGGCGAGCAGGTTGTAGCCATAGGAAACGCTATGGGATACGGACAGTCAACGACGACAGGGATAATAAGCGCTCTGCACAGGGAAGCAAATCTCTCTAACGGGAATCACGAGCTTATCCAGACAGACGCGGCTATTAACCCCGGTAATTCCGGCGGCGCGCTGCTCAATATGAAAGGCGAGCTTATAGGTATAAATGAAGCAAAAGCAGGTCAGGTACTCTCGAACGGCACGATAGTAGAGGGAATGGGATATTCTATACCTATATACACGGTACAGCCGATAATAGATGACCTGATGAATAAGGAAACAAAAACAAAGGCTTCCACAGACAATCAGTCCTATCTCGGTAT